>JAUXEQ010000234.1 GCA_030620455.1 bacterium
GATTATCAGGAAAATATTTATCAAGATGTTTTACAACGTTAGGTCCACCGAAATCTCTGGCACTAGATACATCGATATTCAACCAGAAGATATCTCCCGGAGATAATGATTTTTTATCGGAGTGTTTCAAAAAAATTTTTTCTATTATTGTATACCCCATTTTTTCTCCTTGTTAGAATTAACAATTTGTAATATAACCATATTTAATTATTTGTTAGGACAATTAATATTCTCGACAGGCAAATAGAACAAATTTATTTTAGGATGGATAAGTTGAAGTGCATTTGACTTCGGCACGGAAATTGTTATAATTTATTATAGGGGTTGCAGAAAGGATAATTATGAAGATCGGTATTGTCGGAGCCGGACCCGGGGGCTATGTAGCTGCTATTAGGGCTTCGATGCTTGGTGCTGAGGTTACTATATTCGAGCGAGAGAGAGTAGGTGGCATCTGCACTAACCACGGATGTATTCCCACTAAGGCTCTTTTTTCTGCTGCTTCAAAGATTCATGATATGGAAATTGGCAAAAAGCAAAAGTTATGGGAAGTTTCTATCGAGCCGGATTGGCGAAAAATTATCGATAATAAAAATAAGATTGTTAATAGATTAGTTAAAGGTATTGAATTTCTTCTTAAAAAGAATGGTATTAGGACTGTTTACAGCGAAGCAAAATTAATTTCCTCAAATGAGATTGTTATACCTAACGGAACTATAGAGGAATTCGATTATATTCTTCTCGCAACTGGTTCGGAAGCTGCGATACCACCTGTGGAAGGTCTGGCAGGGATTTCACCATGGGAAAATAGGAAAGCATTGGCAACTGAAAAAATTCCTGAGACTTTAATAATAATAGGCGCAGGCGTTGTAGGCGTTGAAATGGCAAATATTTTTGCTTCTTTTGGCTCAAAAGTTACAATTGTAGAAATTCTCCCACGAGTTTTATCGATGATGGATACCGAAATTAGTGCGTTAATGCATAGGGCTTTGACAGCAAGAGGAATAAAAATAATTCTGGATGAAAAAATTGTTGCAGCACATAGAGATAAAAAAGCTGTATTTCTTGAACTCGAGAACAGCGATAAGCTTGAGGCAGAAGAGGTTTTGGTAGCTACTGGAAGACATGTAATAACACCTTTGGGTATGGAAAATATTGGCTTAAAATTGCAGCAAAACCGAGTACTTGCGGATGAGACAATGAAGACCGATGTCGATTCTATATACGTTGCTGGAGATATTGCAGGTGAACCTTTTCTGGCTCATAAGGCTTCACATCAGGGAATATATGCTGTAGAAAATATGATGGGTGCAAATAAAAAATGGACCGATGAATGTGTACCCTCAGCTATTTGGTCTGCATTAGAAGTTGGGTGTATCGGTCTTTCGGAGGTTAAGGCAAGGGAAAAATATGGCGATTCCATTAAATCAGGTAAATTTCCGTATCTTGCATCTGGCAAAGCTTTATGCGAAGGGGATACCAATGGTTTCATAAAAGTTATAGCAGATCCTGATGGTATAATTGTCGGTTTTCACTCGATTGGTAAGAATGCTTCCGAACTATTGGGGTTAGGTGGTTTTCTGGTGCAAAATCATGTATCTCTTTCGGATGTGAGCGATACTGTGTTTGCTCATCCCACTTTATCAGAAATGATACATGAGGCAACTCTTTTAGCGGAGGGAAAGCCTATTAACATTTAAAATATTCTTGAAAACTGGGAGTTTTTTTAATTATTTTATATCGGAAAAGTAATTATGGCTAATGATGCTCAACTATATTCCATGGTTTACACCGATGAGCTTACTAAGCTTCTTAATCGTCGATGTATGAGAGAGATGGTCCCGGATATTATCAAGTCGGCTGCTCAAAGGGAAATAAATTTTGCATTTTTTGTCTTCGACCTCGATGACTTTAAAAGCATTAATGATACATATGGTCATTATGCTGGTGATAAGGCTCTTGTTCATTTCGCAAATCTTCTTATAAGAGTTTTTAAGGGTCGAGGAATGCCAATAAGGTATGCAGGTGATGAGTTTGTTGGCATTGTTATAGGTGTGAACAGAGAACTAGCTTTGAGATTTGGGAAAATATTACTAGAATTTATTCATTCCAATCCTTTTTATATGAAAGACAAACAATTGCCTGTTAGTTGCTCGATTGGAGCGTCTGTTTTTCCTTTTGATGGTGAAGACCTTTCGACTTTGTTTGAAAAAGCTGATGAGGCTCTTTACCTTTCAAAAAGGGAAGGGAAAGGTAAAATCTCTGTTTTTCCAGAATCGGGGAAGCTTCTAACACCTGAGAAACTGGACTCGATACTTGAAACACCGCCTATTATAGGTCGAGATAGCATTCTTCAGTTTGTAGATGAGCATATTTCTCTGGAAGGTGATCCAAAAGTAATCCCAATAATTTTTGGTGGTCCAGGTTCTGGGAAAAGTCGAATACTAAAATACGCCAAAGATGTCGCTCAAAAAAAGCTGAAATTTTGCATTGCACTTTGTGGGTATACATTTTGGCAAAGCGAACCATATTTGGCTATTCTCCAAGGTCTGGGTAGACTTATGGATGAATCCAAAGAGTTAAAAGACATTATAATATCTAGATTAACCCCCACACAAAGAGAGTTGATATTCTCAAAACTTAAAATGGTCGACCAATTGGAGGAAACAGAAGGTCAATTGTCTCCGATATATAGCTCTGAGTTGTTTGAGGCTCTTGGGAATATTCTTATTGTTCTTCGAAGTTTAGGGGATGGTGCGATTTTGCTCGATGAGGCTAACCTTATTGATAAACCAAGCCTTCAATTCCTTGACTCGGTTTTCTCTGAGGAAGGCGGAGGTACATTGCATTTCCTTGGTTCGATTTCAGCTACTGATAAAAATAGACAGGATGAAATGATACTCGAGTTACTTGAAGGTTTAAAAAATTTCGCTAGAAACGCGACTTTTGTCAAAAAAATTCTAACCCCGTTAA
The DNA here is from genome assembly GCA_030620455.1 of bacterium. GTDB lineage: Bacteria > UBP14 > UBA6098 > B30-G16 > B30-G16 > JAUWMV01. Next base: position 2,971 of record JAUXEQ010000234.1, read on the forward strand.
AACTCGAAGACCTTAGGAATTTGCTATATAAGATATTCGACGGTAAGCTTATTGACAAAGAAACTGAGCGTATTTTACATCGGTCTTCTAAAGGGAATCCACTTTTTATTATTCAGCTTCTTTCATTGTTGTTGGAAACTGAGAAAATAAAAACTTTAGAAGGTGAATGGGATATGTCGAAAGTTAAACCTGATGATATACCAATAACTCTTGAAGAAATACTTCAGCAAAGAGTCGAAAAAATGGACCCTGATTTAGTGCGAATTTTGCAAATTGCTGCTGTTCTTGGAGATAGAATCAATGTGCATGATCTTTCTAATTTTACCGGAATAAATATTCAAAGGATTATTGATGCAATAAAC
>JAUXEQ010000056.1 GCA_030620455.1 bacterium
ATTACAAAATGATGATGGGAATTTTTTTGCCGTTCATTCAACGCCTAAATCCCCTGAATTGTGGAATTATATTCTTAAATACGACGATGCTATTGGAAATTTTAAGTATTTCTCCACCGATGTTTGTTTTATTGGTCATTCTCACGTTCCAGCGATTTTTTGCGAATCTGGTGAACAGATCGATGTTATAATTTCAGATGAAGAAAATTCATTCAGTTACAGGCTTGCGAAGAATAAAAGGTATATTGTAAATGTGGGAAGTGTCGGTCAGCCAAGGGATGGAGACCCAAGAGGATGTTTTACAGTTTTCGATTCAGAAACACGCTACTTAATTTTTTATCGGTTTGATTATGATATAGAAAAAGCGCAGAGAAAAATATTATCTTCAGGTCTTCCTCCATTTCTGGCGCATAGATTGCGGCTAGGTGTTTAAATTTCTAAAATAAAGCCTGTTTTTTTATTGCAAATCAACAAGATATTTGTAATTTATTATTTATAAGAAGGGGGTTTTTTGATGAGAAGAGAAGTTACTTTGTTAATGTTGTTATTTTTAGTTACGATAGGATTAGCAAGAACTGGCGGTCCCGATCCTGGTGGATATAGGTGGATCGATTCTAAGGATGCCTTAGGACCAAGGTTTAATTGGATTGACATAAGAGCTACAGGCACAGATTTGGGTTGGACTTCTCGTAATCATGTAATAACTGTTGACCTTGGAGATACATTCCGATATTACGATGTGGATTATACAGAAATTACAATATGCTCAAATGGATGGGTTGCTCTTGGCAGATGGTCTACTACTTCGTCATCTTGTTCAGGATTCCCTAGCACAGCCGATCCCGATGGAGCTTTAGGACTCCTTTGGACATATCTTGACCCCTATTATATTCCATCTGATGGCGGCGTTTTTTATGAAAAGAAAGGCGAAAAATTTATTATTTCGTTTGTAAAAATTCCTGAATGCTGTAGTTCAACATATCCTAAGCAAACATTCCAAGTAATACTTAATCTTAAGCGTAACGAGATTATTTATCAATATCTCGACATCGAACGCTTTTCCTCAAGGTCTGCACGCATAGGATTTGAGAATGGCAATGGCACAATTGGATTGAATATTGGCAACTGGGGTACTACAGGTGGGTTTCTCGAGGACTCTCTTGCAATACGAATTAGAAATGTGCAAGTGATTGCACCCCCTTTTTCTACGAGTTTTGAAGGATTTGAACTTTTTAGTGTTCCTTCTGAGAGTACATCCGGCTGGGAATGGGGATTCGCAGGTAGTGGATCACCAGGACGACCAGCTCATTCCGGCGCTAAAGTCTGGGGAACTCGATTGGATTTTGCTTATGCCAACGATACTGATTGGGTGCTTATTTCACCGAATATATGCTTGGATTATGCTAATTCACCCTTTTTTGATTTCTGGCAAAACTATAAAATGCAACCCGCTCACGATTGCGGAATTGTTGAAATTTCTGTTGATCAGGGACTTACGTGGGAGAAAATTGAACCTGAAGATGGATATCCAACCACAATGGTCTCAGGACCTATTTCAGGACAAAGAGCTTTTTCTGGAAATTTAATTTTTTGGGAAAAAGTATCTTTTGATCTCAAACCGTATGTGGGCGAAGAAGTTATAATTCGATTTCGATTTTTGTCCGATGACGACGGTGTAGTGGATTGGGGCTGGTATATCGACGACTTTGGTGTTTATGATGCGTATGGGCACCTTGAAGGTACGGTTGACCTAATGTTTTTCACTCCGGATGATAACGCATTGGTAGAAATTGTCGATTTAGGTCGGTCTGTTTTAACGGATTCTTCTGGATATTTCAGATTCGATTCTGTTCTTATCGGTGAGCATTATCTTAGGATTTCTAAGAACAATTTCGTTCCGAATGATAGTATTCCATTCGGACTTATACGATTTGAAACTGAATCGCTCCACATAAATTTGGCACCGGAATTATACTTCGAGGATTTCGAAACTAGTAATGGTCATTATATATCGAATCCACCTGGGGGATGGCGATGGGGTATGCCAGATATTGATTTAGACCCTAATTATGCTTATTCCGATACAATGTGTTGGGGAACCAATCTTTCCGGTAATTATGCGAATAATTGTAATTGGAAGTTGTCCTTCAAAATGTCCTTATCCGGTACTCGTTGGCCTTTATTATCTTTCTATCATTGGTATAAATTTAAAGGTGAATGGCTCGATCAATATTTGGATGGTGGAAATATAAAGGTTTCTGTCGACTCGGGTGTAACTTGGCAAATAGTTTATCCCTTTAATGGCTACGATGGATTAATTGCTTCAAGCAATCCACATTTGGGTGGTCAACAAGGATTTGGTGGGGAGGACAATGGTAGTTTTTGGCATCAGGATAAGGTACCTCTATATCCTTTTGCAGGTAGCGAACTCATTATAATACAATTTGAAATAGGTTCGGACGAACGAGGTTCTTCCAGAGGATGGTATATCGATGATGTTCGATTATCCGAGGATTCAACAACCATTATGCAAACTCCAAACCGACGACCCTCAGATTTTTATATTGATATTTCACCGAATCCGTTCAACAGGGCTTGCGAGATTACTTTCACGACTTTTGAGATAAATGCAGTTTTAAATATTTATGATATTTCTGGAAGAATAGTTGATAACCTAGGTAAATTTGAACATAAAGGATTGCATAAAGTAAGTTGGAAACCGAAAGGAATACCTTCAGGAGTTTACTTGGTCCAGATTAATGATGAATTAAATTCATATTCAAAAACAGTGCTTTATATAAAATAGAGCGTATTAATTTGAGAAAAATTAGGATTGGGATTAAATGTGAGTTTTATCTTTCAACTTAAAAACTTACTTTTATATTTTGGATAAGAAGTTAAAAGCAAATGAAATTTAAAAATGTTCGATGGTTTTTTGTTGAAATAAGGTTTGCTAATCGATAACTTTAATAAAAATGGAGGGATCATGAGGAATATTTTATTATTTTCGATTATTTTATCTTTAATTGCTTTGGGATTTTGCGGCAGAGGAGGTCCAGATTCCTTTGGTTATAGATGGGACGATTCAGATGAAAGAAATGGACCAAGGTTCAAATGGATCGATATAACAGAAACAGGGGATTCTCTGATTTTTCTCAGAGACAACACTTTTGTAGAAAGAGCTCTCTCAAGTCATTTTACATACTATGAAGCAAATTACGAAACGATCTATATTTGTGATAACGGTGTACTTTCTTTTACTGCTTTCAGCGGCACTGGTGGATGCGCTACTTCACCGCGTGCTTTCCCCAGTACATCTCATCCTAATAACCAAATTGGACCATTGTGGTCTAGAATTTTACCTTGGGGCATATTAGATGGCGGAATTTATTATCAGGATTTTGGGGATAAAGCTGTGATTTCCTATATCAGAGTACCAATTATGACCCCATCGAATTTTCAAACATTTCAAGCAATCTTCTACTATGCAAAAAATGAGATAGTGTTCCAGTATCTTGATATGCAAGTGCTTACTGTAGCACAAACCGCTTATATAGGCTGGGAAAATCAGGACGGAAGAAGTGGAATTCAAATTGGAACTTGGTCAGATGCAGGTGGCGACCTTAAGGATTCTCTTGCTATAAGAATTAGAGCTTCTGCGGTAATTTCTCCGTATTACTATAATGATTTTGAAACACCAGATGAGGATTTTACAGTCAATATACAAGGTAGTTGGGAACAAGGATTTGCGATGCCATTAACACCTGGAAGACCAGCTCATTCCGGTTTAGCATGCTGGGGCACTGCAATGAGATCATATTACCACCCCGATGCGGATTGGATTCTTTATTTCCCTTACGTCGATGTTACTGAGGCTTCCTGGCCTATCCTCGATTTCTGGCATAACTACGTTATGCAACCAACACATGACGGTGGGGTAATCGAAGTATCTGAGGATGACGGCGCTCATTGGGATGTTATAGCTCCTGAGACTGGTTATCCGGATACAATGTTATACGGACCATTAGCACCAGGGAGAGCATTTTCTGATTCGAGCGGATGGTGGGAATATGTTTCCATCGATCTTTCGGGATTTAAGGGTTCGCAGGTTAAGGTTAGATTAAGATTTAGATCGGATGATTTAGTTGAGCGGTGGGGATGGTATATGGATGATTTAGGTTATCATGAGGCTTACGGTGTTTTAGAGGGATATGTAAATTTATTGTATTCCGATGATGATTCAGGTGCTGTAGTTCATATACCTGAACTGCATATTCGCGCTACAACCGATCGATTCGGCTATTTCAGAGCTGATTCAGTCACTGTTGGAACTCACTATATGAGGATTATGCATCAAAACTATTTAACTCGTGATTCTATTCCTTTTACAATAGGAAGATTTGACACAATAACATTGTACGAGGCTTTAGCACCCGAGGTATATTTTTGCGATTTCGCAATATGGAGTGGAGGAATGACTTCCAACCCGCCTTCTGGTTGGATGTGGGGTATTCCGTGTGATACAGTTGGTCCCAAGTTAGCATACTCCGACTCTATGGTTTGGGGTACTAATTTAGACGGCGATTATCCTGATTCTATTAATTGGTGGCTTATTCTTCCTGTAGAACTTGATAATATAAGATGGCCTGTTTTAGAGTTTTATTCATGGTATAGTTTCAATGGTGAACTCCCTATTTCAGGATTGCTTTGGGATGGTGGTAATGTTAAGATTTCACTTGATAACGAGGTAACCTGGAAAGTGGTTACTCCTATTGGTGAATATGATGGAACAATTGCTGCGCATAATACGTTTCTAAAAGGTGAACGAGCATTTGGTGGGAAAACCAATGGGAACTTTTGGCATAAGGTAATTATACCAATATATGATGCTGGTGGGCAAGATAGTGTTATGATAAAATTTGAGATTGCTTCGGATCTTAACGGAACATCTTCAGGATGGTATATTGATAATGTAAGGGTTTATGAAGACTCATCTGGGATTAAGGTTAGGGAAGCTCCTATTCACACCCGACCAGTAGCTCCTGAAATCTTAATTGCACCTAATCCATTCAATAACGCTTGTGAAATCTCGTTCTACGTTCAAAATCCCAATACTGGGGCAATTATATTCGATATTAAAGGTAGAATAATTAAAGATTTTGGTATATTTAATGTTGTAGGATTAACTAAAATTAACTGGGAGCCACATAATTTACCATCCGGTTTGTATTTGATTCAAGTTTATGATGGATCTAATTCACAATGTGGTAAAATACTATATCTTCGATAATTATGTTATGTTAATCCTGGTGATGTAAGAACATTTTTAACACCTATTACACCTATCTATATCGGATTTCGAGCTGAATATTGGTAGTATTGGTTTACTTGCAATTTCGAATATATTATCAAGAGATGTGGCATAATTTGAATTTGCTTGATTTACTCAAGTTGATATAAAATTGGAGGTTATCCATGAAAAAGGTAATTTTTTTGTTTCAGATATTTATTTTTATTGCTTTAGTTTTTGCCAGAAGTGGCGGACCAGACGCTTTTGGATATACTTGGAAGGATAACGATGAAATAAGTGGTCCCGTATTTAACTGGGTGGATATAAAAAGTACTGGAGTTGAAACAAGACTTAGTGACGATTCATATAGAGTTGTCCATTTGTCAAATCCTTTTTATTATTACGACACACCGTATGATTCTGTAACGATCTGTTCTAACGGTTGGATTGCATTGGGACTTTGGAGAAGTACTTCCACTTTTGGACCTACATTTCCCAGTTCATCTTATCCAAACAATGTTATAGGAATTCTTTGGTCTGATCTTGATCCCACAGAAACCGATACTGGAGGTATATATTATCAAGAATTCCCAGATAAATTTGTTGTATCATATATAAAAATTCCTCATTTTGGAGATACACCATATCCTAAAAGCTCATTTCAGTATGTCTTGAATTTTTCACGAAGAGAAATTATACTTCAATATCTTGATATTAATCCTTGGACTAGTCCCTTTCATAATGGTAATATAGGATGGGAAAATTCAAGTGGAACGGTTGGCATTCATATTGGTACCTGGTCATCAAGCAGTACAATTCTAAGAGATAATTATGCTATCAGAATTCGAGCAGGAACAATAATTTCACCGCCATTTTTTGATAATTTTACAATTAATGAGGGTATATATGAACCTGATCCTGTAAGTGGTTGGGATTGGGGTGTTCCACATGCTGCATCTCCAGCATTTCCAGCTCACTCTATTCCGCATTGTTGGGGAACAAATATGATGGGGAATTATGAAGATTTTGCAGATTGGTTGTTGGTTACACCTCTGATTAGCGTTGATGGTGCTTCATGGCCTATTCTTGATTTTTGGCACATTTATGAAACACAACCGTTGTACGACGGTGGAATTATCGAGGTTTCTAGGAATGAAGGATTATCGTGGGATAAGATCTCACCCGAGGACGGCTATCCGCTTATGATGATTGGAGGTCCTCTTGCTGGACAAAGAGCCTTTTCAGGTTCCTCAGGAGGTTGGAAATATGAGTCTTTTGACCTAACTGGTTATATTGGCTCAGAGATTATCTTAAGATTTAGGTTTATTTCAGACGTTACAGTCAATAATTGGGGTTGGTATATCGATGATTTTGGATTTCACGAAGCCTTCGGTGTTTTGGAAGGAAGAGTGGACTTGCTTTATTTTGTGCCAGATGACGATGCAACAGTTGAAATTGCTGATCTCGGTTTAACCACTGAAACTGATTCCTTAGGGTACTTTAGATTTGATTCTGTTATGGTTGGCAATCACATTGTTAAAGTTTATAGGGATCATTTCGTTCCACATCCGGATACATATTTCATACAGGATAGACTCGACACAGTTTGGATGGATTTCATTCTTAAACCGGAGTTATATAATGAGGATTTTGATGAGACCGATGGTGATATGGTAGCAGAACCTGAGGATGGTTGGCAATGGGGAGAACCTAAGGAAGGACCTACAGCTGCTCATTCAACTCCTAATTGTTGGGGCACGCAACTTGAAGGGGATTATTTGAGCAATGTACATTGGGAGCTTTCAATAATTATTCCGTTATATGAAGTTAGATGGCCAGTTATGCAATTTTATACATGGTATTCCTTCGATTTTGATTTCATGGGTTTGTTAGGTGACGGAGGCAATGTTAAAGCGTCAGGGGATTCAGGTAGGACATGGTTGGTTGTTACACCTCTTGAGGGATATGATGGTGTTTTCCACACAGCTGTGCCGTTTATCGGTGGTGAACCCGGATTTGGTGGACCGGATAACGGTGATTTTTGGCACCTCGTTACTTTCCCGCTTTATGAATTCAAGGACAAGAATGCTATATATGTGAAGTTCGAGATGGCTTCTGATGCTTTCAGCGAGGCTTCGGGATGGTTTATCGACGATATAAAACTGTATGAGGATGGTCGTGTAAGCGAAATTTCAACCGATGTAAAACCCAAAGCTTCGATTATTGCACGACCGAATCCTTTTAATAGCTCATGCTGTTTATCATTCAATACGATTGGCATTGAAAGCAATGCTTATATTACTGATATCTCAGGTAGGATTGTCAAGAAATTTGGTATTTTCTCCTCATCGGGTAGTAATGAAATCGTTTGGACACCGGATAACATTCCGAGTGGAATTTATTTCTTTGTTGTCGAAGATGATGAGAAAATTACAACTTGTACGATAAGCTACATTAAATAGATCTTTTATGAATAAAATCGTAAGGGGGGAGCACACAATGCTTCCCCTTTTTTTATCGGGTAAGATATATTTATCAAGATATAAAAAATTATACATTTATTAGAATATCCGTATTAAATATCGTTTATTTGCTCTATAATGATAATTAAAAGAAATATTCATAGGAGGGTGTTATGAGAAAGCAAACAACTATATTTTTGGGCTTCTTAATTTTCGCTTCATGTTTCGCTCAAAATAACGATTTCATGGAAACAATTCAGCAAAACACAATTTGGAGCCTTGATGTTGCCGGTAATATAGCGGATGTTAAACTCGAGGACGATGCGATATATGTGTTGGCTCAAGATGAGTATACGGGTTTTTGGATTTATACAATAAGCTATGATGGTAAGGTAGTGGATAAAATCTACCATGAATTCAATTCGA
>JAUXEQ010000117.1 GCA_030620455.1 bacterium
CCTAATATATGATAATATACATTACCTGTCCCCAATAGGAAAAATAGTTATATCTTCAACTTTTTATGGCATTCAAATATCATAAATAAGCAATTATATCGTTAAACAAGGTATAAACATGCATTCAACAATCTTTCATCGCGATAAGTCCTCTTCTAATAATGAATTAATGTAATCATTTCCTATCCTTCTTAATGCTCAAGTAGTCTTTTTTTGCCTGAAAAATTTTTCCTGAATCGTTATTAAATGTAGATTTTTTTTAAAAACTTTTATATTTTATTAGATAACTTAGATTGGATTAAAGATTAATTAACCATTAAACTTTGAAGAGGAATAAATGAATTGGAAGCTTCTTAAAGAACTTTCTGACGAACCTGGTGCTCCCGGTTATGAGGAGAAAATCAGGTCAATAATGATTAGGGAGTTTAAAAACCTAACAGATGAAATTAGCATTGACCCAATGGGAAATGTTATTGCGCATATCCCCGGGATCGGTTCAAAATTAATGATCGACGCACATATGGACGAGGTTGCCTTTATCGTCAATTACATCGACAAAGAAGGCTTTATAAGAGTAATTCCACTTGGAGGTATCGACCCGAAAGTATTCTATGCAGAAAGACTTATAATCTGGGGAAAACGTCCAATTGTTGCTGTTGTCGGTTCTATACCACCGCATATTACAAGGGATAAAACCGAATCCGAAAATAAACCGACTCCAATAGAAGATTGTTTTATCGATACTGGTCTCGATAACAAAACTGTGCTGGAAAACATTTCAATAGGTGATATTGTGACTTTTGAAGGAAATTGTATTGAAACAGAGTTTTCATTTATCGGCAAAGCTTTCGATGATAGAGTAGGCTTATTTATTATGCTTGAATCTGCAAAGATGGCAAAAGAAATAAATTGCGACCTCTTTTTAGTTGGAACTGTTCAGGAAGAAAGGGGTCTAAGAGGTGCATATACACCAGCATATACTATTGCTCCACAGTTAGGTGTCTCTCTTGAAGGTACGTTGTCTAACGATTTGCCGGGCGTTCCAGAACATAAGAAATTAGCTAGGCAAGGGCAAGGACCTGAATTAAGGCTTTCCGACCGGTCTTTTATTGCTAACCGAAAATGGATAAATTTTCTATCGGAAATTGCAACAAAAAGAAATATTAAACATCAATTGATTGCAAAAAGATTCGGTGGCACTAATGCTGCTGTAATTCAAATATCTCGGGGAGGAGTTATTAATGCTGCTCTATCGATTCCTGTGCGATATCTCCACTCAGCTCAAAGCATTGTGAGAAAATCCGATATTGAAAATGCAGTAGCCCTAATGTCAGCTCTTCTCGAAGAAGTGTATAAGTTTAACATAGAAACGGATAGTTTCTAATGAAACATATTAGATATATTATTTACATATTATTGGTATTAATTTCCATAGATTGTGCTGGAAAACCTAAGAAAGAAATATCTATACCCAGATCGATCGTTCCCAAACAAATTCAACAGATTATCAGTCGTGGCGAATTCGCAGAAGCTGCTATTCAATTAGAAAATTGGCTTTCCACTTCGGACATAACTAAAAACGACTCAACACTCGTATTGCCAACTCTCGCTAAATGTTATATCGTCTTAAAAAATTGGGATAAAGCCACTCACGTTTTTAAAATACTCGAAAAAAAAGATGAGAAATTTTCATACTGGTGGAAAGAACTCTCCTCTATTACTTCCGCTCCGGAATACGGTTATTATGCTCATCGGCTGTCTGAGGAAATCAACTCAAAAGACAATGAGATTCTACCCGCAATAAGTCCTGATGGTAAGAATCTGTTCTTTGTTTTAGAGAATAGGAAAAATCGCGATCAGGACATTTACAATTCGTCTCTAAGTATATCACAAAAATGGACAAAAAGAAATTCTATAATATCCTTGAATACGAAATATGCCGATGCAATTTTATCGACCTTCAATAATGGAAATTCACTTCTACTATTAGGCACTTATGACAAACATGGTATTAAATCCCCAGGATTTTCCGTATCCAATCGAACTGAAAGCGGTTGGACATTCCCCAAAACCATAAAAATTAAAGGATACAGCACCGAGAACAAATTTATCAGCGCCACAATATCTAGAGATGGAAAAACATTACTATATGCGCTTGAACGTGTCGACGGATTCGGTGATTTGGATATCTACGTTTCTTTTATGGACGATGAAGGAGTTTTCAGCAAACCGTTGAACCTTGGCAGTCAAATAAATACTCACGGAGTTGATGGTACCCCATTTTTAGCCCCCGACGCAATAACTCTTTACTTTTCATCGAGTGGTCATCCCAACCTTGGTAACGGGGATATGTTTGTTACTCGCCGACTCGACAATACATGGACAAATTGGGAAAAGCCGAGAAATCTTGGAAAAGAGTTGAATACCATATTTTGGGATGCCTATTACACGGTTCAAGCAGATGGGAAGTATGCTTATTTTTCATCAGCAGGATACAATACATTTGGTGGTACCGATATTTTCCGGGTTGAGCTACCGAAGGAACTTCGACCCAAATTCCCTTTATATATACGAGGTAATGTTTCGGATACTCTCAACAACCCTCTACTTGTTAAAATAACCATTTCAAGTTCATTAGATGAAAATGCAGGATCCACAACTTCAGATAGTCTTACAGGCAGATATTCGATACAGACTTTCTCGGATCAAATATATTCACTCACCGCTTTTTGTGAGGATTTTGATACTTTTCAAGCAAAATTGAATCTGCAGATTACTCCAGAAGACACACCAATTGTGTTTGATATAAGAATGAAACCGTTTGATTTCAATGAAATGTTTGAAGCTAATAATATTTATTTCGAGTTTAACAAATGGGAAATTAAACCGGAATTTAATCCTGAATTGGAAATGCTTGTTAGAATTCTAAAAGAAAATGAAAATCTTTTTATAGAAATTTCAGGTCATACAGATTCCATAGGAACAGATGACTTTAATCTAAAACTTTCAGCACGGCGAGCACGTGCAGTTGATAAATGGCTCGAAGAAAAGGGGGTTAATCCAGAAAAAATTTCCGTAATTAATTTTGGTGAACGTGTGGCGATTGCTGATAATGAAACAGAGGAAGGAAGAGCATTAAACAGACGTGTGGAATTCAGACTTATTGAAAGAAATAACTTAAAATAAAGAGTCATATAACCACAAAAAAATTACAGCATCAAAACTGTATGAAAGGAGTATAAATGAGACTAATATTTATAACAATTTTGCTCTTATTAACGTCAATTTTTGCAAGCGAGGATTCTAAGAAACCACCCAAGGAATTTAATGAAGCACAGAAGCTATTCGAAGAAGGTGATCTTGAGGGTGCAATTGAAATGTGGCAAAAAGCCCTCGAAATTGCACCGAACCTTGGTGCTACATGGTTTAATATGGGCATAACACATGATATGTTGGGCGACGATTCTCTTGCAATTATCTGCTATAATAAAGCAGCTGAACTCTCACCACACGATCCGGATCCGTGGGTATATATGGCGCAATTATATAGAAGAAATGATAATTTTAAAATGGCTCTTGTGGCATTTAATCAAGCTATTCAACGGGACAGTGAAAATGCGTTTTTATACAATTCGATGGCAATCACATACGATATCGCTGGCGAATACAAACAAGCAATTAAAGCAATAAGAAATGCCTTAAAATATGATCCTGAATATCTTAGTCTTTACTTAAACCAAATGATTATCTTCAACCATCTTGAGTGGTATGATAGCACTAAAGGAGCAGCATTCGAGTTTATTAGTAAGCAACCCAATGAACCTATTAGCTTAATTCAACTAGGTGTTGCCTATTATGAACTTAACCAACCGGACAGTGCACTATGGGCTATCGACTCAGCGCTCACTATTTATCCTGAATTAGGCATTGCACATTATTATCGAGGACTTATTATGCTTGCGAAGAATGATAAAGAGACTGCTATAGAAGAAATAATACAAGCAATTGAATTAGATGATGCCTATAAAGAAATGGCAAGAGAAGATCCAGAACTTGAACCAATAAAAAATGACGCTCAACTAAAAGAGTTAATCTCAAATGAAAGCGAAGAATAAAACTGCAATAATTGGCGCTGGAGCATGGGGAACAGCATCTGCTATTCACCTTGGTCGTCTGGGGCACTGGCTCGACCTGTGGTGTTACGAAAGTAATGTCGCAGAATCAATATTAGAATTCCGGGAAAATAGAATATATCTACCGGAAGCAGTTGTTCCCCGTTCGATAACACCAACCAATGATCTTCAAAAAGCTCTTAAGAACAAAGAACTGGTTTTCTGGGCTGTGCCTACTCAGTTTTTAAGCAATATTGTCGATTTATCGCGCAAATATGTCTCGCCTAACGCTATTCACATTTCCTTAAGCAAAGGTATTGAAAGAAAAAAAATTCGCTTTCCAATACAAATTCTTTCAGGAAAATTTGGTGATAATAGATGTGGAGTGCTCTCAGGTCCCACATTCGCAAATGAATTAGCGCATCAGAAACCCACGGTAATTGTGTGCGCTTCAAGTTCGAGCGATATTTATAACAGAATTCAAAAGATCGTCTCAGATGAAACCTTAAGAGTATACACAAACAACGATCCATTGGGAGTTTCGCTGGGTGGAGCACTAAAAAATATAATCGCTATCGCAACCGGTATTAGTATTGGTATGAAATTGGGAGAAAATGCTCGTGCAGGATTAATAACCCGTGGACTTTCCGAACTTGTTAGGCTTGGGAAAAAGATGGGTGCAAAAAAAGAAACCCTTTTTGGAATATCTGGACTTGGGGATATGGTTCTCACATGTACAAGTCATAAAAGCAGAAATTTTACTTTTGGGTTCAGAATTGGACAAGGTGAAAAACCGCAGGATGTCCTCGATTCAATGACACAAATTGCAGAAGGAGTATTTTCAACTGAAGGTGCATTAACTCTTGCAAAACGCTATTCAGTAGAGTTGCCGATAACCTCCGCAATTCACCAAATACTATGGGATAATAAGTCCCCTGAAAAGACTGTTATTGAACTTATGACGCGACCATTGAAAAAAGAATAGTAATTTCATGATAGTATTTACAAAGCAAATATATATAATACTTTAATGCAATAATTCAATTAAACGTGATTTCAGATATTGATATAGAAAAAGCATTTAATAAAGGCTTTTCCGCAATAGGTGATCCTTGGAAAACCCGAATATTGCATTACAAAGCACGTGAATTAATACTTAGATGTAAATTCTCATCAACCACAAGGTTAGAAGCATATAGGCTTTTATGGTGGTTACCTGATATTTTTTCTGGAAAATACAACACAGAATTAATCTGTTCA
>JAUXEQ010000156.1 GCA_030620455.1 bacterium
CAAACAGATACTAATTTGTATAACTATTATTTTAGATATAGTGCTGATGACAGCAATTGGCGATATCTGCCAGAAAGCGGTGAGTATTTCTGGTATTCGGTTATAGCCTATAGATTTGAGCTTGGTAGAATCGAGGATGAGAATGAAATTCAGATGATAAGTCGGTATTCTAAAGGAATGACATGGTGATTCTCATAATTCGTTTAGACTTTTGATTTTCATTGAATGTATATAAAACATACGTTGTTTACATTTCAAATTTTTTATCGAATATAATCCTGCAAATTTTTCATTTCCGCTTGACGTTAAAACCTTTGCCTATAAATTTGATAGACAATTCTTCAATAAGGAGCGCATGGATGTCGAGAATAGGAGTTTTCATTTGCCATTGTGGTCACAATATCTCCGGTGCGGTTGACATAGATGCTTTGAAGAAAAAAGTAGCTCAGATACCCGACGTAATATTTGTAATAGATAATCCTTACTTATGCTCAACGCCAGGGCAGGAACTTGTTGGCGATATGATTAAAGAGCATCAACTTGATGGAGTTGTTACTTCGCATTGTTCCCCTCTTCTTCATGAACGAACATTCAGAAATGTTGCCGAAAAAAGTGGTCTTAATCCATACAAACTTGAGGTAGCTAATATCAGAGAGCAGGCTTCTTGGCCTCACTGGCATCAACCCGATTTGGCAACAAAAAAAGCTTTCACAATTATTTGTGAAACCGTTGCAAAAGTTAAGCGTAATATGGCATTAGAAGAGACCTCAGTTCCGATTACAAATCGTGCAATGGTTATTGGTGGTGGTGTTGCGGGAATACAGACCGCATTGGATATTGCTGATGGTGGGTACAAAGTATATCTCATCGAGCAGGATTCTACTATTGGCGGGAAGATGATTCAGTTGTCCGAGACATTTCCAACTTTAGATTGCCCACAATGTATTATGACTCCAAAAATGACGGATGTTGCTAATCATCCTAATATTGAATTATTAAGTTATTCAGAGCTTGACGAATTAGATGGTTACATTGGCAATTTTAAGGCAAAAGTACGCAGAAAAGCCAGATATATTAATGAGGAAAAATGCACTGGTTGTGGTGACTGCACTCAAGCATGCCCGATTTATAATCAGCCTGTGATAAGACAAGCCCCTGAATATAGTGAATTTATGGACAAAGAATTCATCGAGAAGATAGAACCTTGCGTTACGCCCTATGTCGGGCAATCCTCAGCGCTTGTTCAAGTATTACTGGATGTTAACACGAAGTTTAAATATTTACCACAAGATGCATTAAAGTATGTCAGCGAGAAACTTCGAGTTCCATTATCTAAAGTATATGAAGTAGCCACTTTTTACAATGCTTTCAGTCTCAAACCCAGAGGGGAACATATAATTCGAGTTTGCATGGGAACAGCGTGTCATGCTAGAGGTTCCCCAAGAGTCCTTGAGGAAATTGAACGACGCCTTGGGATTGGTCCAAATGAAACTACACAAGACAATAAGTATTGTCTTGAAACTGTGAACTGTCTTGGTTGTTGTGCATTGGGTCCGGTGGTTACAATCGATGATAATTATTTCCATGCTGATCCTTCTGATGTTAATCCGCTTTTTGATCGCTTCGAAAGAGGTGTATTAGGAAATGATTAAAAATTGCATACAACTGAATGAATTAGCAGAAAAAATTAGAACCAAAAGAGATAAGTATAAAGGTAAAACAATTGCAATATGTAATGGCACAGGTTGTAAAGCACTTGGTGCAACTAAAATTACACGACTTATTCGAGATGAGATAAAGAAACACAATCTTGATGTTGATGTTGTTAATGTTTTAACAACTGGATGTCATGGTTTTTGTGAGCGAGGACCTTTGATAGTAATACGTCCGGAAGGAATATTTTACCAGAAAATTAAGCCAGTGGATGTTCCGGAAATTATTACCGAGACAATAATCAAGGATAAAATTATTGATAGACTTATCTATGAAAATCCAGAAACAAAAGAGAAAGTCATAAAGGAGCATGATGTTCCGTTTTATAATAAACAGATGCGTTTGATTTTTGAACCAAACGAACATATAGATCCCACAAAGATAGATGACTATATCGGCATTGGTGGGTATTCAGCTTTGGCAAAGGCGCTAACTATGGAACCAGAGGCTATTATCAAGGAGATATTAAAAGCAGGATTGAGAGGTAGAGGTGGTGGTGGATATCCTACTGGAATAAAATGGAAATTTTGTCGGGGAGCAAGGAATGATTTAAAATATGTAATTTGTAACGCAGACGAAGGTGATCCAGGAGCGTATATGGATCGAAGTATCTCCGAAGGGAATCCACATTCTGTAATCGAAGGAATGATAATTGGAGCTTATGCAATAGGGGCACACAAGGGATATATTTATGTCCGTCAAGAATACCCATTAGCAGTTGAAAATTACGGTTTGGCGATTAAGTTTGCAAAAGAATATGGAATACTTGGTAGGAATATTTTTGAGTCAGGTTTTGATTTTGAGATAGAAATAAGTCGCGGTGGAGGAGCTTTTGTCGCAGGTGAATCGTCTGCTCTTTTTGCTTCTATTGAAGGAAGAGCTGCTATTCCAAGACCGAAACATATCCATGCAACTGAAAAAGGACTATGGGATAGACCTACAGTTCTTAATAATGTTGAAACGTGGGCTAACGTTCCGTTTATCATTAATCGCGGTGCTGATTGGTATATGTCAATTGGCACAGAGAAGAGCAAAGGTACAAAAATATTCTCACTTGTCGGTAAGGTTAATAATACAGGTTTGGTAGAAGTTCCAATGGGAATTACTCTTAGGGAAGTTATTTTCGATATCGGTGGAGGAATTATTGGAGGAAAGAAATTTAAAGGAGTGCAGACAGGGGGACCTTCTGGGGGAGTATTACCTGAGAATCTGCTCGATCTTCCTGTAGATTTCGATACTTTAACTGAAGCTGGGTCTATGATGGGCTCAGGAGGGATGATTGTTTTTGATGAAGATAATTGTATGGTGGATATTGCGAAATATTTCACCAAATTTCTTATGGAGGAATCATGCGGAAGATGTACCCCATGCCGTGAAGGATTAGTGCAAATGTATGATATTCTTTGTCAGATTACAGATGGAAAAGGTCGGGAGGAACATCTTGAAATGATTCAGGAGCTTGCATGGGGTATCGCAAACACTTCTCTATGTCAACTTGGAAAGTCTGCACCTAATCCAGTTCTTTCGACTTTAAAATATTTCAAAGAAGAATATGAAACGCATATTAGAGATAAGAAATGTCCAGCTGGTGTTTGTAAAGCTTTAATAGAATACATTATAGATAGTGAGAAATGCATTGGTTGCACTCTTTGTGCAAAACGTTGCCCGGTGAATGCAATTTCTGGTGAAAAGAAAACTCCCCATGAAATTGATCCTGAGATTTGTATTAAATGTGGTATTTGTTACGAAGTATGTCCAGTTAAGGCAATAGAAAGAAAATAATTATATTGGAGGAGCCCTTAATGGGTAAGCTCATTATAGATGGTATAGAGGTTGAAGCTGATCCAAGCAAAACTGTTTTGGAAGTTGCTCGAGATATGGGAATAGAAATTCCTACTCTTTGTCATCATAAATCACTCACTCCTTCCGGATCATGCAGGATGTGCATGGTTGAAACTATTTGGAAAGGTAAATCAACTTTGCAAACAGCTTGCACTTATCCGGCTTGGGAAGGTGAGATTCGAACCAACTCTGAAATGGTTTTGCGAGCAAGAAGATTCATACTAAAGCTAATGTTAGCCTCCGCACCAGAATCCGAGGAAATACGTAAATTAGCTAAGAAGTATCAGGTTTTCGAAACGCCATACAAACATAATCCTAAAAAATGGAACAATAAATGCATAATGTGTGGACTGTGTGTTAGAGTTTGTGATGAGATCATGGATGTTTCGGCTATTGGTTTTGCAAAACGAGGTTCGGAAAGGTATATCGCTACTCCTTTGGATGAGTATTCTGAGACATGTTCGACATGTGGTGCTTGTGAGTTTGTATGTCCAACAAATGCAATTAAAGTGTCCGATTGGACAAATAGAGAAATCAAACCTCATCCGTCGATTTTTGAGCGTGGATTGATTTCAAGACCTGCAGTCTCAGTGCATTTCCCCCAAGCTGTGCCTAATATTCCTTTTATAGATAAAGATGTATGCATGCATTTTTTAAATAATTCTTGTGGTATTTGTGAGGATGTTTGTGTTCCAGAAGCTATAGATTTTAAACAAAATGATAAAATTGAGGAATTCGATGTAGGAGCTTTGGTTATTGCTACGGGATTCGACCTTTATCCATTGAAGGATATCCCCGAATATGGTGGCGGTAAGATTCCCGATGTCATCGATGCTCTTCAATTTGAACGTCTACTGGCAGCTTCAGGACCGACAGCGGGAGTTGTGAGACGTCCATCCGACGGTAAAATTCCTGAAAGTGTTGCATTTATTCATTGCGTACGATCTCGAGATCCAGAACATGGAGTGGCTTATTGTTCTAAAGTATGTTGTACATATCTTGTTAAAGAGGCAATGCTGTATAAGCAAGCTATACCGAATGGTTCTGCTTACAATTTTTATATTGATATCAGAACCGATGGCAAGGG
>JAUXEQ010000181.1 GCA_030620455.1 bacterium
CCTTCCCAGAAAACAACTGTCTTCCGTGAAACTTTTAGGGAATTGGCAATATCGTTCTGTGTAACATTCCTACCGGATACAATACCCGCAATCTTCCGTAGGAATCTCATATTATCTGCGAATATTTTTTTTGTGGAATTACTCATAATTGTAACTCAATGTTACATTTTTATATTGACATTTCGAAAAGCATCCTTATAATGTAACTACGTGTAACAGGAGGTTACTTTATTGATCTCTTTGATCCAAAAACCCAATAGGATAGACTTTCTCTTCTGGTTCGCTTGGCATATCAGGGAAATATGCAATAGACGTAATGAAATCGTAGCGTATAAGAATATCTGCACGTTTCTTCTCGACTCGGTTCGATTCAGGAAACCTAATAGGATAATCTGCATGCTCGATCCAAATTCCCAGATCGCTCACAGAAACAACCTTTGCCACAATAGAAATTGTGCTTCGTTCAAAAATATCAACCTTAGGTCTAAGCTGCCAATCCTGATGATTAGGTTGTGCTATTGTTAATACTACTCTTGAACCAACAATCTTTTCAAGCATAAATAACCTCCTTTTAATAATGATAAGAAAATGTGACAAATTGTGCAATAGAAAACGTTAGAGTGGAGGTTTTTTTGAAAAGAAAGAAATGTAAACCGATTAGGATTAGCGTAATGAGAACTCAGAGTATGACTGTTGAACAATTGGTTAAATGTTATACAAAAATGCAGGAAGGGGAAATTATTTTCGTATCTATTTACTGTGATAATTCGGCGAGAATTGGACTTAAATCAGATGAATTGAAAAAATTTGTGAAAAGAAAACTTGATGAAAATATTTCAATAACTACTAAAATGATGAGAAAATTTTCAAAAGGATGGTATGATGCCGACGAAGAATTATCTGAGGAGAAGAAATTATTGGATCAAGAAGCTTTTCAAGCAACTTCGCCGCCAGGGTTTCACAGTTCAAAAATGTCTTGAAAAGATATCTGAAGAGCTCGAGGGCCAATTGTCTCCTTGGGGTGTGAAAAAGATCGTTTATAACTCCCGTGCTGATAACGGCTAACAAGAAGGGAACAAAAGCCTTTATCGAAAAGGATTTCTATTCACAATGTTTAATTTTGAAATAGGAATTTTCATTAATTAGATATTATGGTAAGAATAATTTTATACCTATTTATTCGAAAATAATCAGCATAGGTCGGATTACTCCCGCTCTGATTTGTGTTCTACCAGAAATACTCGCTGTTTTACCATCTTCGGCTTTGATAACATCGCTATACTTGTCGTTCATTGTATATTCGCCAAAACCCTCGGTTAGCATTAATGTGAATGGAATATCCTCATCACCGGTTACAGCAATACCCATTTCCTGACCATAAAAATTCACCCATTCTTCATAATTTATGGATGGAGCAATAATTCCTGCTACATCGACCTGCGCACATTTTCTGAGAAAATCCTCGTCGATAGAGTTAAAACTAACAACAATCGTTTCTGGGTTAAGCATGTCTATATCGGATTTTTTGGTTACTATTCTAATTTCTCCACTGTTTTCGTTACCAAAACCAATCATTCCATAAATAATTGTACCTTTCGTTTTTATTGAGACAGATAATCCTTTTCTAATATCGACAACCTCACCTTTCGCAAACGATTTGAGCGATATCGGCTTGATATCGTATTGAACGGTAACTTTGCCAGTTTTTGCATCGATTTTCTTTATTGTGCCAGTTATCGGTGATTTGACGATTATACCTTGTCTCAGGTTTGCTGCCAATGCCTGACCTTTTTCTACAAAGTCGCCTTCTCTGAATCGCAGATGACCATGAATAGATCGCGGATTTATGCCAAGCTGTTTTGCCACATTAATCGACTTAGGTTTGCCGTCGTAGTCTTGGATTTCCCGCAACACGATAAGTCCGGAGTCCTCGATTCGGGTAACTTTTCCGCGAATGGGTGAGGTATAGTAAACTACACTTCCCATAAGTCCCGTTTTTGCTCTGAATATCCTTTGCCCCATTCGAACCTTATCGCCTACATTAACTAAAAGACCCTCCTCGATTTCCTTCTCGGTGATTTTTTTCCCATATCCAATCAAATTGTAAATATTGATAATGTATAGTTTTGGTGGAGCAAATTTGTTTTCCCCGATAATAGTATTTGGAACCATTTTATCCCCGATTTCTGAAAATATTTCTCCTTCATACGGGAGTCTTCGTTCTATTATACGTTCATCATAAGTAGTAATTTCTGTCCTTACAGCTCGGACATCGGTGGAAAATCGATCGATTTTGTCCTTGAATTCTGCAATACTGGAATGCGCAAGCGAACCATCGATGAAATACTCACCTCGACCGCGACAGTCGAACAGAACTGGTAAATTTGTTTTTAACTTCAGTATATCCTGTCTGGGATCGATTAAGATATTCTTTCCGGGAATTATTTCAAAATCCCCACCGTTTTTGAGAAGAAGAATATCCCTGCCTTTAAGGATATATGTTTTATTATCTCTGCGGTCTTTAATTTCAATTACAATCTTTTTTGGCTTAATCTTACCTATAGGTGCAATTATATATCCTATATGCTCGAGACAATCTTCCTGAAATAGTGTTAGCGCATTTCCCTCGTCTATTGTTGAAAGAACACCCATATGTGGGCTTTTGAATGATTTATCGATTGCAATTTTGGTTACACCTGATGGCAGGAATCCATCCGCAAGAATTTGAAGAGCTTTGGTTTGCGAATCTGTGTGAGCGAAAATTCCACCTGCACCGATTAAAAGGTTAATATTGGAAAGTTGAAAATATTGCTTGTTGACTTGTAATTTGAATAAGTCCTCGAATTGATTAATATCTTTTATAAGTTTTCTCCTATCCAAAAAACCGATCTGAGCGATTTTAAAGTTCATATCCTTATGCATATCCCATGCTATCCTAAGTCCTTCAATAGCGGTTGCATATTCTACAATTTCTTCCGATTTATGAGTAGGATTATATGTTGGATTCAACGATTTATTAGCGATATAATTCCCTACATCGTTCTCGTCGATTTTCACAGGCAAATGGTCGAATATTTTATCGATTCCTGCCTCAGCCATAATGTTTGAAATAGAATAGCTCATCCCGATATTAGCTGCTACGGTTCTATGACATTCACCCGCAATAATTGAGAATATATCGGTTGTAGCTCCTCCCATATCGACCATAACAATATTTTCGATGGTTTCCTTGGCGTACAGTTTCAAAATATTCTCGACACCCACAGGAGTGGGAATTATATCTATCGATGTCCAGTTCTTCAATTCCGAGTATCCAGGAGCTTGCTCCATGACATTTTCCATAAACAGACGATGAACCATATTTCTCGCAGGTTCGATATTAATTTCATGCATATTCGGTCGAACATTGTCCACAGTATACACATCGAACGATTTATCTAATATATTTGTAACAAAATCCTGTGCTACAATGTTCCCACAAAAAACCAATGGAATTTTTTCATTCTTCCTGAATTTCGGGGTTGGATTGGCAATAGATAGAAGTTCCGAAAGCTCGACAACTCCCGAAATCGCACCGTCGTCGAGACCGCCTGCCATAAGCACCATATCGGGATGGAGTTCTTGCATGAGTCTCATTTTATCGATAGGCAAAATATGATCGTCCACCGTAAACGTTTTGAGAATCACACCACCAGCGCCGTATGCTGTCATTTCTGCAATGCTACCCGTTTCGACTGCGGAAAGTCCGAATACAAGAATCTGAAGCCCACCTCCTGCTGAACTTGTGGTAAGATACGTTACTTTAATTCTATCCTGATCATCGGTTAGGGATAAATTGGTTTTCTGTTCCAATCTTTTCATCAATTCTCGGAGACCGATCTTTACGTCCTCATTAGGTTTCTCCACAGTTGTAGGGACATTGTCTTCAGCGATAAACCTAAGGATTCCGTCGACTTGTTCGAGCAGGAGTCCTTTTGTGGTTGTGCTTCCTATATCGGTGATTACAATATATCTGTTATTTATGGACATAATTCCTTCGATTCGGGTTACAGAGTTAATCGCAAACAATACTTCTTATAATATAGCATTCAGATAATTAAAGCAATTATGTTACTCAAAATTAACTCAGATTGCTTAATTATTTATCATAATTCCAAACGCGAATTTATTATCCTCGGTGGTGCACATACTTTTCTGTAATATTTATCGCTCTATCTTGAGAATAAACAACCCCCTGACCTTTCACTACGCACAAGGTCTGTCCCCCTTTTTTAATGGGGACAAATTCACGAAGTGA
>JAUXEQ010000085.1 GCA_030620455.1 bacterium
GAACCTTTCCGTTTTGCATCTTGCTTCTTTTTGGTAAGGTCGTCGCCTTTATGAGTTTTTTTCTTTGTCATTGCTCCTTCCTTTAATTGTTTGTTTAGGATTTGATTATTTCATTGAACCGTGATTTTTCGCGGTTTTCTCATTCATTATATCTCTGATTTACCCATCCCATTCCAAATAATTTTCTCTAAACAAGGACTTAATAATTAAACATCATTCACGACATATTTTATTCTCCGTTATTTCGGTGTTCTATAAAGACTTATAACCTTTCCAATGATTCTTACATCATCTCTAAAGTGAACAATTGGCGGATATCGATTGTTATCGCTATACAGAATTATTTGTCGACCACCATCCTGAAATCGAATTCTTTTCAGGAAAGACAGGGATTCCTCGAGAATAGCTAACACAATATCGTTATTCGCTACACTTGCTGGATCTTTATAAATAACGACAATATCTCCCGGAATTATTGTAGGGGACATACTGTCGCCGATAACCTTTGTTGCCCAAACCAAATCTCTGGGAAGACCGCTGACATTTGGGACAGGGATATATTCTGTGATTTCATCCTCAGCCCACTCTCCTTTTCCTGCAGATGCCCACCCCAATACTGGAACCATAGTAATTGCCGTTTTAAATAACCCCGATACGTCCGAAATTTTGGCATTAGATTCATTTCTTAATTTCGACGGTGTCGGGACATTTGTGAAACTGAGCAAATAATCGGTGCTTGTAACCAATGCATTTGCCAGTTTCGCCAGTTGCCTCGAGCCGGGCTGAGCTCTCCCGGTTATGTAGTTATGTATTGCGGCTTTGCTGATTCCCGTGAGATCAGCAAGCTCCTGTTGTGTTGAAATTCCCATTTCAATCATTCTGTCCTTCAATCTTCCAGCAAATTTATTCATAATACCTTTTAAGGTTTAACCTTGATATCTTATTAAGGTTTAACGTCGTTTTTCGGACTTTCTTAATATAAATTTGGGTTTTGAGGATGTCAAGAAAAAAATACATAATTGTGAATTATTTTATAATTATAAACTTCACTATATATTATTATCGATAATTATTATATTTATTATCCTTAAACGAAACGCCTTACAAGATTTGCATGCAGTTCATTAATGTGAACACAACCATTGAGTTGATCGTTTAAACTTAGCCTATTCTACCTAATCAAAAAAACCACTTTGCTGAAGAACTTTTTTCTTTAAATTTCAAATTCTAACTAAGAACCAAGAGAAAGGAATGAGAATTTTGGGAGGCAAAAAGAATTCACAGGGTGACGATGTATTGGATACAATATTGGGTGAGGGCTCGAACTTTAAAGGTGAATTATTTGTTCAGGGTAGTGTTCGTGTCGATGGCAAGCTTGACGGTAATCTTAGCACAACCGGGCATCTTACAGTAGGCAAAAAAGGCGTCTTAAACTCTCCAACTATTACTTGCAAAACTTCTCATATTGCTGGCACAGTTAACGGAGATTTGGTTTCTCAAGGACGTACTTTTCTTGCATCGAGTGCTAAGATCGAGGGTAAAATCACTACGGATATACTAGTTATCGAGGAAGGCGCATATTTCAATGGCAGCTCCGATATGGGGCATCAGAAATAATGCCAACTCCTTATGTACAAACGAACACGAATTGCTCTGGAAAATACACTGGATTTAATGTTTCGTTTTCTATTATAGATAATTTATTGATTGTCTTATATGAAATTTCTCTCGATAATCGACACAAACTGAATTGTTGTTGGGATTATGTGTTTATTAAAAAAGTCTAAATATGTGAATAATCTATCAAAGTAGGATTGTTAATGGAGAAGACATTAGGGAAAATAAAATCTGCAGAATCGGAAGCTGCAAAAATTGTCGAAAAGGCAGAATTAGACGGCAAAAAACTTGTTGTCGAGGTTAAACAAGAAATTGATGATAAGTACAAAGAATTAGAAGAACAGCTCAAGGAATCGCTTGTTAAAGCTGTTGAAAAGGGAAAATCGGAGTCTGAAAATGAGATAAAAAAGATTGACTCAGAAGCTGAGAAAAAAATTAATAAACTGTGGAGCAAATTTAATTCTATGACCGATGAATTAGTTTCAAAAATTATTTCGGAGTTATGATATGGCTGTGGTTCCAATGCAAAAAATCGGCATTGTGGGTTATTCCGAAGATTGGCAATTGATACTCTCTGCGCTTCAACAGGAGGGTGCAGTACATATCGAGCCTATTAATCCACCGCAACAGGAAATTGCGGAACTCGAGGACAGACTTCGTCGCATCGATAATGCAGTTAAATTTATAATAGAAATATCTGAGCATAAAGCCAAAAAAACAACTCTGTCACCTCATCAGGTCCATGGGATACTGGAAAATATCGATCTCGATACTATCCTTGACATAACAGAACAACTGCGGAAAAAACGTGAGAATCTCTCGAGTACTATTAGCCATTCGCAAAGCAGAATACATACTCTAACTCCATGGGTGAATTGGATTTATCCGTTGGAATTAATTAAGGACACACAATTTGTTAAAATCAAGGCTGGATTAATTCCCATTGCTAAATCACCGATTTTCGAGGAACAGGTTAAAGATGAGGAGCTTTTTCACTTACGAGTTATTAGAAGAAGCCATGATGGTCTTAATATTATAG
Source organism: bacterium (assembly GCA_030620455.1). Taxonomy (GTDB): domain Bacteria; phylum UBP14; class UBA6098; order B30-G16; family B30-G16; genus JAUWMV01. Next base: position 2,657 of record JAUXEQ010000085.1, read on the forward strand.
TTTATTATCACAAATCTGTTTCGCAGCATATCGAGCAGATACTTTCAAATAGCGAATTTATCCTATGGGACCCGAAGAAATATACAGATTCACCATCTAAGGAAATTAGAAAGTTCAATGCGGAAATAGAAAGAGCGAAAAGAGAACTCGCTAATATTAAAACCGAGGTTAGCAAATTTACCTCAAAAATAGTTCCGTTATGGGCTGCTGGCGATCAGTTGGAACAAACGATCGAGCAACACAAAGCTCTTTCGACAGCCTTATCCACTGCAAGCACCTTTACAATGCAAGGCTGGGTTCCTATGAAAAATTCAGAAAAACTCAAACGAAAGATCGAAGCTGCGTTCGATACGGTTGAACTAATATCTATACCTGTTTTGCCTGAAGATGAACCTCCAGTTGCTTTGAAAAATCCGTTTTTTATCGAATCATTTGAGGTTATAACCGATCTTTACGGCAGACCGGGAAAGGGAATGGTTGATCCTACTCCTTTTATAGCTCCGTTTTTTGCTATATTTTTTGCTTTGTGTCTTACCGATGCTGGTTATGGCTTAATCTTAACGTTAATTGCATCTATTGGTTTGTATAAATTCAAGCAACCCGGAACTCAGAAATTTCTTAGGTTGATTCTGTATATGGGACTGATGACAATTCTCGCTGGAATTATTACGGGAAGTTATTTAGGCATTGCTCTTCCAGAGGCATCGGAAGCTACAGGATTAGCTTCGATAGCTCTTAAGCTAAAGCTTTTCGATCCGCTTAAGGATATAATGACATTCTTTGCTATATCTCTTGCATTCGGGTCGATACAGCTTTCGGTAGGTTTTCTTTTGACGATGTATGTTCATCTTAGAGAGGACAAAAAATTGCTCAAAAAAATCCATGATGTTTGGGTTAATATAGCATGGATAGCTACAACTATTGGTATCGGACTGTTCCTGATGAATTTTGTGATACCCGAAAAACTCCCAACATTTGGTGAAATAGGAACTAACATGTTGTTGGTTGGAGCAATAGGAATAGTAACTGGGCACGGTATTTTGGGTCCTTTGGCTGGATTTTCTATAGGACAATCTATTGGAGCAGCGCTTGCTTTCGAGGGATTATACGGAATTATTGGCGTATTCTCGGATATTCTTTCCTATGTGAGAATTACAGCGCTCGGGTTATCTACGTCCATTGTAGCTGGTGTTATAACTGAAATGACGACTAAAATGAACGGTTTTCTGCTTATCGTTGGAATATTTATTCTCAGTGGTGGGCATGTTTTCTGTGCAGTGTTTTCATCGTTAGGTTCGTTCGTTCATCCTGCACGATTGCAGTTTGTTGAGTTTTTTAGCAAGTTCTATGAATCTGAAGGAAAATTTTTCGAGCCTTTCCGGCGAAAATATAAGAGACTTAATGTGTTATAGAATTATATTGTAATTACTATTCATTGAAATATTTAATCTATTCGTGAAATAAAAAGTTTTAAATAAAAGGCTTAAGGGGGACATTATATGCGGATAACAAGACTGATTATTGTTTTAGCGATATTATTAATCGCAGCAGGACTATGGGCACAACTAGGTACTGCCAAGGAGACTGAGAGCAAAAGCTGGTTCTCCTGGGGTCCTATTTCTTTAACGCTATTCGGCGCTGGGATCGCTGCTGTTCTTGCCGGTATTGGATCCTCTATTGGTATCGGTATTTCTGGGGGGATGTCGATGGGTGCAATGCAGGAAAGACCCGAGCTTTTCGGGAGATTCCTTCCTCTGGCTGCTATGGCTGGAACGCAAGGAATATATGGCATTGTTATAGCTGTTGTTATTATGGGTAAAATTACTCCCGGAATGTCACTCGAGTCCGGATGGCAGCTGTTTTTCTCCGGACTTCCAATAGGATTTGCAGGATTGGTATCTGGGATATGGCAGGGAAAGGTCTGCGCAGGTGGAATAGGTCTCGTAACCAAGGACCCATCGCAGTTCGGGAAGGCTCTTGTTATGAGTGTTCTCGTTGAGTTCTATGCTCTTTTAGGGCTTTTAGCAAGTATTCTTATGACTGCGAGAATTGGTTAAACAATAGAAATATATTAGATCTTCTTTGTTTACAATATCTATATATGAATTGGAGAAAAATGAGTATCGAGGGAATTATAACCCGTATTAAACAGGATGCTGAGGCTTCCGCAGAGCACATTATAAAAAGCTATAGAGATCGAGCGGAGAAAATACGTCAGGATTTTGATGACTTTCGCAAGAAAGAGTTGAAAAAGAACTCCGAAGCAGTTGGAATTGAGCGAGATAAGTCTGAGGAGCGAACTATTAATCACGCTCGGTCTGTTGCGAATCAAAGAATTCTACGAGCTAAACAGGAGATGTTATCACAATTGTATGTCAAAGTTCGCTATTATATCGAGAATTTATCCGATGTTAAATATGCGGATTTATTTGCCAATTTGTTAGCAGAAATAGGTTTAGAAAGCGGAAATATTCTGCTTTCTCTCGATTCAGGTGTTCTCGGGGAAAAATTTCTGAAAAAGGCTGAGGATTTGGTAAGCAAAGAAAAAGGGAAAAAACCGAAATATAAACTGAAAAAAGTCGATGGAGATTTTCGAGGAATTTATCTTGAAAGTGGAAAAGTTCGCTATGATTTAACTCTCGATTCAGTTCTTATGGATTTACGAGACAAAACGAAACCTATTGTGATTAAAATGCTTTTTTAAGAGTATTTTTATACAAATTAAGCTTCAATACAATGATCTTATATCAGCATATTTGATAGCATCGAATGCACTGAATAAATTGAATAATCATCGATTAATTTACCTATCCCAGAAAACGCCGTCCCCGTTTATCTCCTCCTCATATTCCGGTACGATTAGTTTATTATTAGTCCGTTCATCCTTGGTCTTGGAGTAATAGTCCACATCACCGCCGAGGTCTATGCTTACGCCAAGGCTTTTAGCATCGTAGTCGGGATGGTAGTTGTTTTCACCACCGCTGCCATTCGAGCAATTCCCGGATTTATATTTGTCGATGCCATCGTAATCGATGAAAACCGCGAATCCGTTCTGGGCAGCGCCACCTTGTGAATATGTCACTCCTGTATAGCTGTCGTTCCCTGAATAGTCGACGAACCATGCGGATACTATATCCCATGCACCTCCTTGATTTATAGCTTCGCGACCTAGGTAGGTGTCGTTGCCTGCATGATCGACGAAAATAGCCACTGCCTGATGAGCACCACCGCCTTGAGTATATCGATTGCCGATTACAATATCATCACCAGAACCATCGTCGAAAATTCCCATTCCGAAGAAATATCCGCACGCTTGCGAGAAATTTCCTGCTTCGTAATAATCGTTACCCGATCTATCGCATAGGATTCCTATTCCACCGGCTGCGAGCATTCGGAATCCGATTCCCAAGCCCTGACTCCAACCATCCCAGCTATCGATGTTGCCATAGCCGTTCGGAATTTTGAAAGCCGAAATGTATCTATCGTCGCCCTTATTATCTAACAACAAGCCTAAGCCCTTAGGAGCACCAACACCCTGTGCATATCGAGCTCCGCTATAAGTGTCATCGCCGTCTTTGTCTATGAGAATGCCTGCCCCAAAAGCTGCAAATCCTTGCACTGCCTCTTGAGCAATGTAGATATCGTTCCCTGTACGATCTATAAGCATTCCCACGCCGCAGAAAGCAGACCCCTGACATAGTCTGCTGCCGGAATATCTATCGTTCCCAGCAAGATCGATAAGGCATCCACCGCCGCAAAGCCCACTGCCAATACTTCCGGGCGTGTTACGGATATATGTGTCATTTCCGTTAAGATCTATATGAACGCCAATCCTGCCGCTATCGAAACGATGTTTATAATTGTCGAACAGCACATAAGGCGTGCCACCGCAGTATCCGAAATACGTATCGTCGCCGCCCAAATCGATCCATATCGCTGCCTGCTCGGTGTACATCATCCCTTTCTCACCGGTTACGATAAGACGTCCCATAACCGGAATTTTCACATTTAGACTATCTCTTTCGCCAACTTTAAC
>JAUXEQ010000072.1 GCA_030620455.1 bacterium
CATAAACGGTGCAATATATTTTAAAGAAGCCCGATTTATTATCGAGTGCAGAAAAATTTATATTACAGATATAGATCCAGAGGGATTTGTCGATTCTTCTATCGAGAATAATTATCCTCAAAAAGATTATCATAGAATGTTTGTGGGTGAAATAGTTAATGTGATGAAAAAAATAATTGAGCAATAAAATCGAATAAATATTCATAAGATAATTGTGGTTAATAAAACAAGGACATATTGGTGGTGTACATAAACTAATTTTGACCTAAGATAGTAAATAATTATACACATAGACATATAAGTTAAAAATAAATTGTGTATCTATTCTAAATGACTACTTCTGCTGGGAGATACTCTTTTATAGCTTTTTCAAGTTCTGTAATCCTAAATGGTTTAATTAAAAATTTCTGAATATTAAGAGCTTCAGAAAGAGAATGAAGCTTGTCGGTGTGAAATGCTGTAACGACAATAATAGGAATGTCGGATGATTTTCTTCGAACACGACGAATAAAATCGAATCCACTCTCATCTGGCATGCGAATATCGGTAATAATAAGATCGAAGTCTTCCTCATTAAACTTATGAAGGGCTTCTTTTGAACTTTGGCAAGTAGTAATGCTAAGACCTATCAATACACCTAATTCTTCCATGACCAAACACCAGGTTTGCTCATCATCCACAAATAGAATCCGCGGATTTCTTTTGTCCATAATTTTAACCTGTGCCTTATTGTTTTTGGATTATCTTAAATTTTTTGTCTACAATTCTTCTTATAAAATTGTATCCATTAAAATTAGTTCTAATTTATTAAAGAAGAATAAACATACAATAAAAAAAAGAGGAAATATGAAATTTTTCGACAAAACCCTGTGGTTCAATACTAATAACCGCAGAGAAATTATCCATATTAGCCGACAAATTCAGGATGTTGTGGATGAATCTGGGATTACCGAGGGTTTGTGTTATGTGGGTTCGATGCACACAACCGCAGCAGTTCTTGTCAATGACAACGAGAGTGGATTGCATTCCGATCTATTTGACCTTCTCGAAAAAATTGCTCCATATTCTGTACGAGGATATAAGCATAACCGCACAGGCGAGGACAATGCTGAGGCTCACCTTAGAGCAATGTTTTTACACCCTCAAATTATTTTGCCTGTTAGCAACGGACAACTTGTTCTGGGAACATGGCAGAGGATATTCTACCTCGAGCTTGACGGTAAACGAAGAAAACGCCTTTTTGTTAAAGTTATAGGCGAGTAATGGGTAGAAATTTTTCTAAATATGCTCGAGTAGCGGTTGATGCTCCTCTTTTTAAACTATTCACTTACGGTATCCCGGAGGAGTTTCTTAAGCTAACTGCTCCCGGATGGCGTGTATTAGTTCCGTTTAGAAACCGATTAATTTCCGGTTTTGTTATTAAAATAACTCGGCAACCGTCGATAAAGTTGGATTTGATTAAGCCTATTATAGATGTTCCAGATGATGATCCTATTTTTTCTCCAAATCTTCTAAAACTGTGTAAATTTGTTTCTGAATACTATGTTGCACCTCTCGGCGAGACCTTGGCAAACGTTCTTCCACCAGGTGTTGGTGTTAATACTAAGCAAGTAATTTCAATGTGTGGTGTTCCAGATGTGGATATTCTCAATAATAATCAGCGAAGAATAATTAGGCTTTTGACTGATAAAACATTACCACTATCCAAAATTTTAGAGAAGATCGGTCATAAAGGGACGATGCACAACCTGAAGAATTTAGAGAGAATGGGGCTAATAGAACGCAAATACATTTATAAATTCCAAGCACCACCTAAAACAGTTGATGTGGCTGTTGCATCGCTGGACGTTACGGATGAAGTAATTAAAATCCTCGAAAAACATGCTCCTAAGCAAACTTCTGTGATGAGATATCTTCTTCAAAATGGAAAAACCAAATTATCTGTGCTCAGGAAGCTTTTTGGTGCATCGGCGGTTAAAGCATGCATTGACAAAGGATATATTCATATAGAGAAAAAAGAAATATTTCGCTCCTCTGGTGGTTGGTTGACACCAAGAAAAGAGATCAGTGAATTTACTCATTCTCAAAAAAATGCAATTAAAGAAATTTCCAAGGCTTTTGAATCCGGTGAGAAGAAACCTTTCTTGATACACGGCGTTACTGGAAGCGGGAAAACGCTTGTCTATCTGGAGATTGCAAGAATGGTTCGCTCACTTGGGAAGGGAGTCCTGGTTCTTGTGCCAGAAGTTGCTCTTACACCTCAGATGTGGGGAGCAATGAGAGACTTTTTTGGTGAGGAGGTCGCAGTTTTGCACAGCTATCTCTCGCCAGGCGAAAGAGCCGACGCATGGAGAAAGCTTCAAAAGGGGGGAATTAAGATAGCTTTGGGAGCAAGGTCGGCAATTTTCGCACCCATAACCGATACTGGTCTTATCGTGGTCGATGAGGAACAAGACTCATCATATAAACAAGCGAGAATCCCATATTATAATGCGCGTGATTTGGCGATAATTCGAGGTAGGATAGAAAACGCATTGGTTATTTTGGGTTCTGCCACACCAAGCATCGAAAGTTACTATAACACAAAAATAGGGAAATATCATCTTATTGAGATGCCTGAGAGAGTTCCAGGAGCAAAACTTCCAAAAGTTCACATTGTTGACATTAGAAAACTTCGCAAAGATGAGAGAATTCTCAGTCGTGTTGTTGTTGATGAGACAAAAAAAAGAGTGGATGCAGGCGAGCAGACAATTTTTTTGCTCAATAGAAGAGGATTTTCTACGAGTTTGGAGTGCGATGAATGCGGTTATGTTCCTCGATGTCCTCACTGTGAGTTAACTCTAACGTATCACCGTGTGGGAGATGAACTTAAATGTCACTGGTGCGATTATCGAACACCTGCACCGGAAAACTGCCCAAGTTGCAATGCAGAGAACTTTAAGCATAGAGGTAAAGGCACACAGAAAATTGAGTTGGAACTTTACAAATTTGTGGATTCGGAGAGAATTTTTAGGATAGATTCTGATGCAATCAGCCAAAAAGGAGCGTTAAGAAAGCTGCTGGAAGGATTTGCGGCGAAGGAAGGCGCGGTAATTGTCGGTACTCAAATGGTGGCTAAGGGTCATGATTTTCCAAATGTAACATTGGTCGCTGTTGTCGATGCGGATATTGGGTTGGGAGTTCCGGATGTTAGGTCCTCCGAGAGGACATTTCAACTTCTTTCGCAAGTTGCTGGAAGAGCTGGAAGAGGAGAAAAACCAGGACTCGTTATTATACAAACAAGGCATCCGGAATCGCTGACGATAAAATGTGCTGTTAATCATGATTTTAAAACTTTTTATGATTCGATAATTATTGAACGACAAAGACTTCAATATCCACCGGCATCACATCTGGTTCGAATATTAACACAAAGTAAGGATTCAAATCTTGCAGAAAAAGCACTTAGAGTTATTCACGATGAATTGATTTTGCGAAAAATAGACGGTGTAATACTTCTTTCACCGGCAAAACCTCCGTTGGCGAAGCTCAGAGATAAGTATCGTTGGCATATGTTGATTAAATCTTTGAATATTAAGCTGCTTCTTCCATTTCTGCACAGTGTACCGCAAACCGAATTTAAAAATGTTAAAATTAAAATTGATATAGATCCGTTAGATTTGATGTAAAATATTTATTATTTACTTTCCTTTGCTCGATTGTAAATTAAATTTAACTGAAACATTAAACGATAGGTGGGATTATGAAATTAAAAATTATTATTTTCGTGAGTTTCCTCTTAGCATCTTTTTTATCTGGACAACAGGAGATTCGAAAAACCACAGAGTCTGTTTTTGTTGTCGACATGAACGGTGATATGATCCCTGATTCGATAATGGTCAAATTCGTTCCAAAGGATGACGTATTTTCCTGGGATTTTTATCTTAAAACGTCCTTTGGAACATATTCAAAAGATGCATTCTTTTCGCCACAATATACTTCTTTCCTCGTCCGAAAAGTTAAAGATCATGGCGTATATAAGGATATGGTCATCCTTGAGACACCAAGCGGAGGTAACTGTGGAAATATTGTAATAGTTTTTATAGAAAGAAACGGTAAAATTTTTCCACTTGAAGTTCCTGGATGTGGTGGGATGGGCATGTTCTTCGATGAGCTGATCTTCCTTTTCTGGCAGGACGGACTGGAGGGTCCGTCGCATGCAGAGAGCCCTAATATTCCAATGTTTTTCAAAGTTAATCTGAATCCTAATATTCCGATTATTGAAGACGAAACCGGGCAATTCACAACTGAAAATTTCGTTGCATTTAAATTGCAAACAGGATATTACCTTGAATTAATTCAGAACTGGAGTAAAAAACTGGAGAGGATTAATGCTGATCTTACAAGCGCAACTGGAGCCAAAAGTAAAAAGTTATTGAAGAAAGAAATCGAGGAGTGCCACAAGGAAATCAATAGGTTTAAATCGAAAATTGATGAACTAATCTGGTCTCCCGAACCCTGAAAAAAGGTCTGGTTCAACTTGATAGAATTATTCTTAGAATATTCGAGCATTTTGTAAACACATTATAATTGAAGAGCATTTTTAATAGAGTATGTTTTTTAATATATAAAACTGTCTGTAGTGCCATACAGTATTTCCACTAAAAAAGTATTAAATTGTGAGCTCTTCGAATTCTTTAAGGTTTTATGACTGGCACAACTTTTCCATTTTTAACATTATTTGATAATAATATTGCACATTTCACTCGAATCATCGTTCTATGCTAAGAACAGCAAAGAAAGCCTCCTGTGGTATCTCGACATAACCAACCATTTTCATCTTCCGTTTGCCTTCCTTTTGCTTTTCGAGTAGTTTTCTTTTTCGAGTAATATCTCCACCATAACATTTTGCCGTAACATCCTTGCGCAGCGGAGCCACCCGTGCTCGAGAAATAACTCTTTTGCCAACTGCCGCTTGAATAATGACTTCAAACATCTGCCGTGGAATGAGTTTTTTAAGTTTCGAAACTAGTTTTTGCCCCCAATGATAAGTCTCGCTGTGGTGAATTATCATCGATAGAGCATCAACCATGTCTCCATTGACAAGCACATCCAATTTAACTAAATCATCCTTCTTATATTCGCTGAATTCATAGTCGAAGGATGCATAACCTCTTGACACAGTTTTTAGTTTGTCATAAAAATCGAAAATAATTTCCGCAAGAGGTATTTCGAATTTTAGCATAGCTCGCTTGGGGTCGACATAGTCAGATTCGAGATATACTCCTCTACGAGCCTTGACAATATCCATTATCGAACCGATGAATTCATGAGGTGTAATTATCTCAGCGTTAATCATAGGTTCTTCAGTGTATTCAATATTTGTAGGATCGGGAAGGTCGGAAGGACGCTCTATCCATAGCGTTTCGTCTTTAGTAGTCGTTATTTTATAACGCACATTGGGAACTGTGGCAACCAAATTTAATCCAAATTCGCGATACAGTCGCTCCTGCGTAATCTCCATGTGAAGCATTCCCAGAAAGCCAGTTCTGAATCCAAATCCCAATGCTGCGGACGATTCCGGTTCATACGAGAGAGATGCATCGTTTAACTGAAGTTTTTGAAGTGCTGCACGCAAATCCTCAAAATCCTCGGGATTGGCGGGATATAACCCAGAAAAAACCATCGGTTTTGCATTATGATAACCGAGAAGAGGTTCTATGGCTGGATTCTTTGCATTAGTTATTGTATCACCGACCCTTGCATCGCGAATCCCCTTTATATTTCCGATAACATACCCAACCTCACCAGCCACTAGTTCATCAGTCTTTTCGAGTTTAAGTTTCAAGTAACCTAGTTCATCAACCTCGTGTTCTACCCCTGATGCCATAAGCTTTATTTTATCCTTAACCTTTATGCTTCCGTCAACAACACGTACGTAGAGTACTACACCACGATATTTATCATAGAAGGAATCGAAAATCAACGCACGTAATGGTAGCTTTAAGTTGCAAATAGGTGGCGGAGATATACGCTTTACAATTGTATTAAGAACAGCTTCAACATTTTCACCTGTTTTAGCAGAAACTTTAATTATATCATCAATATTTCCACCAAGTATTTCTATTATCTGATCTGCAACATCATCTGGTCTAGCAGCATTCATATCAATTTTGTTAATTATCGGTATAATTTCTAAATCGTTCTCTAATGCAAGGTATATGTTCGATACAGTTTGTGCCTCGACCCCCTGTGTTGCATCCACGACGAGCAAAGCACCCTCGCATGCAGCCAAAGACCGTGAGACCTCGTACGAAAAGTCCACATGTCCGGGTGTATCGATAAGATTAAGTTCATATGTGTTTCCATCTGGTGCATTGTAATCTAAGTGAATGGCGTGAGCCTTAATTGTAATTCCACGTTCTCTTTCGAGTTCCATATCATCCAGAATTTGCTCGACCATTTTATCTGGTGTTACAGCACCGGTAAGCTCTAATAATCTATCCGCAAGCGTTGACTTCCCGTGATCTATATGAGCTATTATACAGAAATTTCTTATTAAATTTGGGTCTTTCATTTGTTGATAACTTGTTAATATATTCAGGTTAAAAAAAGGAATTTATATTGAATTTATTCTTATGCAAGGAATTAAAGGCAATTGTCCTTGTAAAATATTTGAAGTTATTATTTTATTGTCTGATTTCGCAACTGCAAGCCTTGCACCAAATTTGCTTTTGAAATTTGCTTTCTATCTCTCGATATATTTTCCTTGGGGAAGGAAGAGTTGGCGAATAGAAGGACTGAATTATAAGGATCAAGGAACTTAGTGGATTGCGAATCGCGGTTTGGAAAGGATTAATTCATATTCACATGATAGATGTAAAATAATAGTTTAAGTATAAAATTAGTCAAAGTATTTATGATTAATTTGTTGTTATAATTTCAAGAAGATATTATCGACACCTTTTTTCCCCTTTTTTCCCCTATTTATTTCTCCAGCGCAAAATGCATTGAATGCTGTAAGTGCTTCAAGTGCAATATCCAATTCGCTTGCGGATACAATAATTAGATAACCAAATCCCATATTAAAAGTTCGATACATTTCTTGTGATTCTATATTGCCAATTCTGCGGATAAGTTTCATAATCGATGGTGTTGTGACACTATCTGGATAAATTCTTGCGAAGCAGTTTTCTGGAAGAACTCTAATCAAATTCCCCGGAACTCCTCCGCCAGTGATGTGCGCCATCCCATGTATCGGTACTTTATCGCGCAACTTATGCACCGCTGGAACATAGAGCTTATGAATAGCGAGTAATGCTTC
>JAUXEQ010000227.1 GCA_030620455.1 bacterium
CAAGGAGCTTAAAGGTGGTATCAATAAAAAGAAACTTAACGATTTTATCACACCTATTCAGGATTTAAGTAATGTATAATTTTAAAATGCAATGAACAAGGTTCGCTTATTTGGATAAGGAAAAGCAGATTTGTAAACCACTGACGGAAGGAAATTATGAAGAACGAGGAGGAGGAATTAACTGCGTATTGTGGCTTATATTGCGGTGATTGTTTCGGTTATAAAGGAACTATACCAGACCTTGCGAGAGACTTGAGGAAGGAACTTCGAAAATACAAATTCGACAGTGTAGCGAAGGTTATTCCGTTTAAAGAATTCAAGAATTATGAGGAATGTTACGCATGTTTGGGCGGAATGGTTAGGTTACGTTGCAAGGGTTGCCGAGGAGGTAGCAGATCAAAGTTCTGCAATATTGCGAAATGTGTCATTAAAAAGGGATTTGAGGGATGTTGGGAGTGTGATGAGTTTCAAGATTGTAAAAAGCTGAACTTTCTTGAACCAGTTCACAAAGATGCTGTTCTCAAAAATCTGAGGAGAATTAAGCAAGTAGGTGTCTCGGAATGGATAAATGGCAATCGACATTGGTAGATGTCATCCATTCATTAGGAAAGAAAATGCTCCGGTAGCTTGTTTTTATAAAACCAATTGATTTTAACGAAAAGTAATTGACTATTTCTTTTATTTTGCCGTGTAAAATGTTATTTATTTCCAGCCTTTGATTACTAATTACCTGTGAGTTACAACACACAAAATATGCGTTCTGAGCGGAGGAAAGAACTTTTTCAAAAACTGAGCGATAGGATTTCGACCGGGAAATGCAATATATTCTATTTTTCGCACGATAAGATCATGATAGTTAAACAATTTCTTTAAACTATCACTCGTAAACTCCCTGATATGAACTCCATCTTCATGTGGATCGTATATTCTATGGGGGTCTTTTCCAATAAGCATGCCAACTCTTTTTCTTAATCGCGCAATATTAGGCACAGTAATAATAAAAACTCCGTCTGGTTTTAACACTCGTTTTGCCTCGGAGACTGGATTATGAAACTTTGCTATATGCTCGAGAACCTCTAATGCAAGCACACAGTCAAAAGAGTTATTCTCGAATGGAAGTCCACTTGTTTCAAGATCCAATTGTATTGCTTCATAACCTTTATTAGCACATATTTTAACGCTCTTCTCAGAAATATCGACCGCACAAATTCTTTTTATGTTCGTAATCTTAGAAGACAGAATATCCAATATTTCTCCATTACGGGAACCTAATTCTAATAAACTTTCAATTTGAACTTTCTCAAGGTTCCGAAGTACAGCGGACACTCTTCGGTCAACATTGCTTAAGCTTTTGTAATCGTTTTTGTTCATGGACTTTCCTTCAAAGATATGTAACAAATTATAAACTGTTCTTTAGATATTATACTAACATAATAATATCAGAAAACTATCTTAAACTAAAATCGAAATATTAATAAGCAAGAATAGTTATGTCTATTATTACTTTTCAATCATTATACAACAATCCCGATATACTTTTCTGGTTTGTCTTTAAAATCGAGGAGAAATTTCTATCCTTAGCTATTGACAAATCGGATGTCATTGATTTACTATTGCATTCTATATAATTTTCGTTTCACAAAGATTTTATCGGAATATTGTGGGAGGAACAATGTCTCGAAAAGTTCTAATTGTAGGATCTGGTGTTGCAGGTATGAGAGCAAGTTACGATCTTGCGTCCATTGGTTTTGAGGTTACTCTTCTTGAATACCGAACTTATACAGGTGGAACACTTATGCAATTAGATAAGCAGTTCCCAACGGATTCATGCGGTATTTGCAGGATGCAACCTAGAACTACGGACTTTGAATATGCTGAATTTTGCCCAAGGAAGGATTTCTATTTCCCTGGTGTTGAAGTTCTAAGGGATGTGATGGTAGAGAAAATCGAAGACGGAGAGAACAATGCGAAAATGGTTGTTCTTCGCCATAAAGGGTTGATAGTTAACCCCGATTTATGTATCGGCTGTGGGAAATGTGTAGATGTTTGCCCAATTGAAGTTAAAGATGAATTTAATGGATTTTTTGAAACAAAGAAAGCAATAGACAGGGCATCTCCATACTCGATATATTCATTGTATTCTATCGATGAGGAGCACTGCACTCGATGCGGTGAATGCGTTAAAGTATGTCCTACCGATGCTATAATATTAGGTGATGAAACGATAGAGAGCAGAGAATTCGATGCTATTCTTTTGACTCCTGGATTTGAGGAGTTTATACCTGAAGAGTTAACCGAATACGGTTGGGGTGTTTTCCCGGACGTAGTGACATCGATAGAGTTAGAGCGGCTGTACTCCCCGATAGGTCCCAACCTTGGTCAGTTGAAGAGACCCTCCGATAGTAAGGTGCCAGAATCTATTGCATTTATCCAGTGCGTGGGCTCGCGATGCGCGGAACGACCCTATTGCTCATCGGCATGTTGCATGTATTCAATGAAGGAAGCGAGACAGATAAAGCGCCTATTGCCGAACTCAACTGTTAAAATATTCTTCATGGACATCCGAGCATTTGGCAAGGACTACTATAGATATCAGCTTGAAACGGAAAAAATGGGAATTGAAATGGTTCGGTGTCGAGTTCCAAAGGTTTACTATGATGAAAACACTAATCAACTTAGCTTATCGTACGAAACGGAATCCGGCGAAAGGATTTCTGAAAGCTTTGGAATGGTGGCGCTGTCGATTGCTCAAGTTGTAACACCATCGATAAAAAAGTTAGCTAAAAACTCAGGTGTAGATATTGACGATTGGGGCTTCTCAGTTTTACCGAAAGCTAATTCGCTTGAAACTACGGCAGAGAAAGTTTTTGCCGCTGGTTCTTTTGTTTCACCCAAAGATATTGCCGATGCAGTTACTGAATCGTCTGCTGCAACAGCGGAAATCGCTGTAAAATTGGGCACTGATGAAGTAATAAAGCAAAAATCCTTTAAAGGAAATCCACCGATAACGGGCAAGATTGCAATCGTTCTTGATAGCTCGATTATACCGAATTCAGATGATTTAATTCAAGAACTTTCTGAAATGCATAGAGTTGATAAAGCTATAAAAATTAAGAATTTGACCACACCTAATGGTATAAAGGAATTCCAAAAGTTTATTAGCGATAATGAATTTGAATCTGTAATAATTGCTGCCTGTCAACCATACACTTATCTTGCAAAATTAGCCTTAATATCAAGAGAAAATAACGAGAATCCACCTGATATTCATACAGTGGATCTCTTTCAAGTTATTCAAACTATCCAGAGGAATGAATGGAAAAGCATATTCAAACGCCAAATAGCTATGTCTGTTGCCTCCGCAACTCATGGTAGACCACAGGAGATGTTCTATGATATGCCACCAGAGAAGGTCACCAAAAAGCGAGTTGCAATTGTTGGCGCTGGAATGGCAG
>JAUXEQ010000244.1 GCA_030620455.1 bacterium
TATCAAACAGAAGGTGTCACATTAAAATCTCGTTTTTTTTCAGTTGTGTAAACCATCCCAATCCATTTGTTAAAATGGTGAGACATTATCCAAGGGAGTAAAGTAATATGTACAGAGTTAAAAGTTTTTTGCTATTAGCATTTGTATTCGTCTTAATAATCACAGGATGTGCAAGACCACCTGAACCGTCTGGGGTCGGGGAAATTGAGATCACGCCGAAATACCCAATGTTTAACGAGAATGTTTGGGTGACATATTGGCCAAGTGAGAGTGATTTAAAGAAAGTCACTTTGATTAGAGAGACATATTTTCCAGATTCTTCGGTAATCGATTCAATTCCAATGTCTAAGTTTAAACAGTTTTATGCTAAAAAATTCACTGTCCCAGAGAGTGCTTGTGGTTTCAAATTTCGCATATACACAGAACCCCTTAACCATTTTTCATTATCTTTTGGGAACATCACTGGCACATATGTAATAGACGAGGATAGCAATTCTGTTTTCGGATCGTATTCGAATATTGGAGGAACTCTTGAACAGAACGAAGGTCTTAATTGGGAGTTGTCTATCGATCCTAAAAGGTATAAAAATTACACGAAATTGATTTTAAATTTTATTATGAAGCGGGTTAAAGGACGATCGGACTCACTAAATGCTATACTCGCTAAGATTGAAGCTAAGGATTCTTTGGATCCAAGTGTATTGGTGCTGAAAGCATACAGACAAATATATGAAGAAGATGCTGTAGGTGCATTCAAGTATACACTTGAAGTAGGAAAAAGTGGTGTAAAACTGGATTATTGTCAGACTAGGTTATTCCATATATTGCTACAACCTCTTGTGTTTGGAGAACCAGAACTTGTTTCTGATTCAATTATACTTGTGGCTAGAGACTTTTTTCTGGAGAATCCCGGTTCGGAACTTTTTTCCTCCTATCCTTTTGCAGCTTCTTTTGACTCACTATATACAGTTAAACAACGAATGGAAATTTATAACTATCGTGTCTCGAACAATCTCTATGTGCAAACAACCTATGCAGCAGAAGCCTTCAAAAGAATGGGAGATACTACATTTGCAGATGAGATTAGACGTAAGGATATTGAAAGATTCAAATCGATGAAGTCGGTTGATGCGGCATGTTTTGCAAGGTATGAAGGTATGTCATATATGATCTGGTTAATGGATGATAAAGATTATGCAGCAGCGGAATCACTCGCTTTGCAAATAAAAGAGTATGTGAATGTTTTACCCAGATCCACCTCGAGCGATTTACAGAAATACTTTGGGCAGTTAGCCTTAATAAAAAAGGATAGTATTGTCTCTCTAATTCATTTTTTCAATGCAGGACGAAAGGGTTCGAAAGAAGCATTGAATATGTTTGCAGAAGTTACTGAAAAACTTGGCAAGTCGCCTGAGAAGCTTTGGGATAGCTTACAAACTCAATTGACAACTGCCAAAGATAAAGCGTCAGATTTCAAGTTAATCGAAGCAAGTTCATGTGATACTATGATGCTTAGCGATTTTTTTGGAAAAGTTTTAGTCTTAAATTTCTGGACTGGCGGATGTAAACCATGCATAATGGAAATGCCCATTCTTTCTAACGTTTTGGATATGTCTGATACTTCCGAAATTGAATTTTTAAGCATCACTATATGGGACGATTATAAAAAACTCCTCGAGTTTGCCGAAAAGATGAAATTCAATTGGCCACAATATTATAGCAAGGAGGGATTTAAAGTTTTTGGTATATTTGCAATTCCCCGAACAGTAATTATTGACAAAAAGGGAATAATAAGATTCGATGAAACAGGTGGATTAATAAATCCTCAGGAATTGCTAGATAAAATCGAAGCTGCAAAGTTGGATAATCCATTTCGAGAGAATAAAATTGATAGCACCGAAGAAGTATCCGCTATTCCTAAGGATGAATATATTAAGATTGGTGATGTGGAAGATGGATTTATCGACGTTTACAATCGTTCAAGCGCAACAATAAAAGTAATAAGCCGAGGAAGGTGTATCCGAATATTTAACAATGCAAAACAGTCTATAAAAATTGTCTTTGATTCTGGAACGGTTATGGGAGAAATTACACCGTTCGATGAATATAAGAATATGTGTTTGAAAAGTCCTGATGTATATTATCGGCTTATAGATATCTAAAACTCTAATATCCAATCCGAAATCAGTGAATGTAACTTCGCATGTAATGTTAAGGCAATCCTTGGTAAATGGCATTAATGATATCATTCGATGAATGTAATAGTAGCTGAAATCGTTAGATCGAGTTTGCTTTCCGATAGGATGATTTTTCAGGTCACTTTTAAATATCCAAATTTTTCTTATTAGAGTTAAAATTTACATTGACATGGTCTGTAAAATTGATTTACATGAAATGTGGTTTAATAGAAATAATTGGAAGTAAAAATATTACATAGAGAAAGATAATGAAATATTATGCATTTTTTGTCGTTGTAATTGCTTTTCTTCTAATGGGTACCATTTTTATAAGTTGTGAAGGGCTAGAAAGTCCTCAAAGTCCAGTAGGTCCAAAAGATCCAGTAGATCCACATCCTGTTCCTGATCCAGCTGTTCCAATTATCAACGCTGTAGAAGCAAATCCTCCCATATGTTCCATCAACGATACAATATTTATAAAACTTGAATACACATATGAAGGTAACCGTGCAATTATCATTACATGGAATGCTGATAAAGGAACAATTATATCCACTCCAGATAGTACATTAACTTACTGGGTAGCACCCGATACTGGTTGGTATATTATAGATGTGGGTGTGTCTGATGGTATTTACACTGCATATGGAAATGTTACAGTAGAAGTTGTGGATACAGAAGCTGTTGTTCCTGATACATTAATTGTTTTCGTTTCAGATGAGAATGGAATTCCAAATCTATGGATGATGAAAACCGATGGAACAGGAAAAGTGCAATTAACTGATCATGAGCATAGAGTTATCGATTTAAACATTGCCATGTCCCATGATGGAAGAACTGCATATTATATTGTCGAAGGTTTAGAATTCTCTCAATGTCAAATTTACTCAGTTGATATTTTGACAGGTGATGGATACTTAGTGAAAGATGGGGATTGTGCTGATGGTATATCTATGTCTCCTAATAACAATATTCTTTATTACGATCATGACATCGGTGACTGCAATAGAGATGCATGGAGCTTAGACTTATCAACTAGAATTACTACAAA
>JAUXEQ010000073.1 GCA_030620455.1 bacterium
ACTTTCTGTCCATCCAGTTACAATATACCCTCCGTCAGAGGTCGGGGCAACAGAATGACCTCTATCGTGCCATATTCCCCCCACAGTTTTTGCCCAGGTTAAATCCCCGGAGGAATTAAATTTGGCGAGAAATAAATCGAGGTCTCCGGCACCAAAACTCCATGTCTCTCCAGTTACAATATACCCTCCGTCAGGGGTCTGGGCAACAGAATAGCTCCAATCCCAAACGCTTCCCCCCACAGTTTTCGCCCAGGTTAAATTCCCGGAGGAATTAAATTTGACAAGAAACAAATCAGCGAAAGCGGCGCCAAAACTCCATGTATATCCAGCTACAACATATCCTCCGTCAGAGGTCGGGGCAACAGATCTGCCCACATCATTACGTATTCCCCCCACGGTCAGAAGGTATTGTGTCTGTGCTGGGCATAAGCCGACGAAGAGTAGAAATACTACTATGATTTGGACAGCATACTTGAGTATGCTGGTCTTCTTCTGGCAGACGACTGAAGTCGTCTGTTTCATTGCATTTCGCATTTCATACCTCCATGGTTGTCGAATATCTCCACTTTTGCGCAATCCCGATGCAGTCGGGATTGTTCATTGTATTTCTCTTTTCATGCCTCCCACAGTTTGCAGCGGACTGAAGTCCGCTGTTGCATCTTTATCATTAGCTTATTTTGTTACTTTGTCAATGATATTCTCGACTTTCAGTAAATCCCCATAAGTTAAATCCTCGACTCTATCGAATAGCATTGCCTATACCTTATTAAGCTTTGTTTTCATTCGCTCGTCAAGATTAATTATTTCCGTGGTATGTGAGTTAATTTGAGAATGTACCTAATGTGGATTTAGTTCGCTCTCCAAATTAAAGTGTTCTTTTAGAGCCAATACCGAAAAGAGAACCTATTGTTAATGGTGAACCAATTTCCCAGTCTGGGATGACCAATGTAGGTAAAATTAGCGAGCAGTCGCAAAAAGATAGATTCTCATATCCGATATGTTCAGGACATTGAACATTAAAAACGTAACAGCAGAAAACGATTATACAATTACTTTCTGAGGATTCATTAGCCCTCGAGGATCTAACGCCTTTTTTATCGAGGCAATACTACTCACAAAATTATCCTGGTAGAACATCTTTAGATATTTCCGCTTGATAAATCCAATACCATGCTCACCGGTTATTGTTCCACCAAGCTCGACTGCCAATCCAAGCATTTTTGGAACGATAATCTCTTTCGCATTTTCCCATTCGCTGTCACTCATATCGTCTCTTAAAAGGTCAACATGCACATTGCCATCTCCTATATGACCAAATCCCAAAATAGTGGCATTATTGCTTTCGCCAATTTTTTTCATTCCGACCATAAGCTCGGGCACTTTCGTGGGTGGAACTGCAACATCCTCAGCCATTATCGAGGGTGAACGATGTCGTAAGGCATCTCTTATGTTCCTTCTTGCTCTCCAAAGTCTTTCCGATTCCTGTCGATTAATAGCTACTAATACATCGATTGCACCTTTATTCAAAAGGTGTTCGCCAACGACTTCCATAGCATTATCCGTTTGCTCTTCGCTGAAACCCTCAAAGGAAACAATAGTCTGGACAGCTGCAGTATGGAACGGCAACTCCTCCTCGAGGATTGCCTCCACGAGTGGAACTATCTCACCCTCCATGAATTCCATAGCCGCAGGATGAATTCCGGTTTCCGGGAGAATTGTTAGCAGTGCATCAGCTCCAGCTTCGAAGGACTCGAAACCAGCTAACAAATCTACGCTGAAGGTTGGTTTTGCAACCAACCGTAAAGTTAATTCAGTCAAAATGCCAAGTGTTCCTTCGCTTCCAACTAACAAGGAAGATAAATTATATCCCGCAACATCTTTAATCATCCTTCCGCCCAAACTGATCGGATTACCCGGTGGCAAAATTGCTTTAACTCCTTGGACAAACTTTCCAGTGGTGCCATATTTATAAGCGCGCATTCCACCGGCACAGGTAGCGACATTCCCGCCAATAGAGCATGAATCGACGCTGGCTGGATCGGGAGGATAATATAGATCCATTTTTTCTACTTCGCCTCGAAGGTTTCCTGTTATAAGTCCCGGTTGGACTATGGCAACCATATTCCCTTTGTCTATATCGATTATTTTATCGATCCTTTCCATAGACAAAACAAGACCACCTACAACCGGCACAGAACCGCCAGCAACTCCGGTACCAGCGCCACGAGGAGTTATCGGTATATTGTACTCATAGCAAAGTCTAACAATTTTCTCAACTTGCTCGTTGTTCTCAGGTTTAACGACAATGTCGGGATATGCTTGAAGATCAGGAGTTTCGTCGTGGCTATACGGTTCAAGACTCCCTGAATCAAGAAGCACGCAATCGTCATCGATAACTGCCGAAAGCTTATCTAAAAATTCATTGGGAATTTTCACATTCTTTCCTCTTTTAAGGCATTTTCTCGAGCTTTTTTGCTCTGACGTTTTTTTTAAGAGAAGTAACCGTTATTACAATTATAACACCTGTAAAAAGCAAATAAACAATCAACCATCGCCAAAAACCCATAATGCTCATCAGAGCAGGATAAGCCACGGTTACAATCCCAAAAATCAGCGAATTTAAACCGAAAACTCTTAAAATATAGCCAGTAATATAAAATGAAAACACAGCGCCTAATATTATGAAAATTAACCCGATAAGACCGAATAATATCCACACAAAAACCATCTCTCGCCTCCTTCAACTGGAATTAATATGATAATAATAAGCATAAAATCAAGGTTTTTGGATTGTAAGTTTGGATTTAAAATTGCAGCTACATAAAATTTGAATAAATTAAGTGCGATGGATGAAATTATCGAAATAAATCTAAAAATTATCCATGATGGGAAACCTCCAAAGAAAATGAGTTCTGGAGCTGTTGGTTACGATATTTTTGCTCGGCTCGATAATCATAGAGTTCTCAAACCGGGGGAGAGAGCTGCAATCCCAGCGGGTTTCGCAATCGAACTTCCCGAAAGTTTCGAAGCACAAATTCGACCAAGAAGCGGATTGGCTATAAATCATGGAATAACTATGCTGAATAGCCCGGGAACTATCGATTCCGATTATAGAGGTGAGGTAAAAGTCATTATTATTAATTTGGGACAAAAGCCAGTTACAATCCAAAACGGCGATAGAATTGCCCAGATGATCGTTACAAGAACCACAAACACGAAAATTCGAATTGTCGAGAATCTGTTCGATACTCAAAGGGGAAAAGGCGGATTTGGCAGCACAGGATACAAATAGATTTTATTGGCATTGTTTTATTTTTTCGTTTAATTTGGTATTGTAATTTGGATAGATTTTCACAAATTGGAAGATTAGATTTTAGGAGAGTTTAGAATGAGAAGTGGTCTTATTTTTGTTGCAGTTTTTCTTGTAGCAATAAGTGCAACAATCATAGAGGCAGATTCAATAATAAGCGATGAACACTCTATACCGCTCTGGGCTTGGTCTCAGGCATTAGGTAATATTCGAACAATTTTAAGCTGGGGACCAATGGCAGCCTCAGCAAATCCCGCATTGCTAACATTCGAGTCATCGCAGTATTTTGGATTATCTGGAGGAACGATATACAATGACGAGCTCACACTAACTGCAGTTGGCGCTACTTTCGCATCGATGGGAATAAGTTTTGGAACTTCTATGGCTTACATTGGTGGTTCTGCGCCGATTACTATGCTTCGCGACCCGGAAAAGGGAATCTCGGAATGGAACAGACCGTATATAGATCACTACGAAAGTCACTACGCATTCTGGTTGGATTTCGGCGGAGCGCAACGAATAATAAATAATGTTAGCTTTGGCGCTTCATTAAATATTATAGGAAAGAAATTACCCGGTCAGATTAGTGGATTAGGATTCTCCTCCAATATCGGGGCATTGTGGGAGATAAATGAGAATTTTAAAGTAGGCTCACTAATTAAGGATATCACTACGTATAATATCTTTTGGGACAACGGCGACCACGATATAGGCTATCCTGAGTTTCACTCGGGAATATCATACAATTTGAGAATCTGGGAAAATTATCAAACTGTGATTTATTTTGAAGATAATTTTTCATTCGACAGCGGTCTAAGCTCACCAAGTTTGGGTACTTCAATAACACATAGTCAATACGGCTCGGTCGCATTAGGTTACGATGGCAAGAACCTGTGTGCTGGAGCATCTGCAAATCCGGGTAAATTCAATATATTAACTGCCGTGAAATTCCTTGGTAAATTAGGACCATCATACACATTCTCTTTCGGATATAGCACAAAATGAGAAATATAACTATCGCAAAGCTATTATTGTTGATATTCACATGTGCATTAGCCGATGGCATTGAAAATGAAAATATAACCTTGGATTTCCTCAGTCGAATACAATCTATTCCAGCATTTGAGAATCCTGCTCCAATGTCTTCAAAGGCTTCATTTAGCGATTACATATTCGATATAGAACTATATGAAGACGCAGCCGATGAATACGATAGAGTTACTAAAATGTTCGAAATGGGCGAACATTATGAATATGCTGCTTATCAAAAAGCTTTAGGCTTAATGAAATCTGGGAAATATGACAAAGCAGCAGAAACATTGAGCAAATTGGGGTATACCGCACTCGATAGTGGAGTCACATACAGAGCTCGATTGTTACATGGATTAATTGAATGTCGTTTGAAAAGTATAGATCATGCTATATACCTTCTCACCGATCTCGAGGCAGATTTTCCCGACTACAGTTCCGAAATACGTTTTTGGCGAGGATGGTTGGGAATACTTTCTCTACAGCCTGAGCAGGCTCTTGCGGATTTTGAATATGTGATGAATTCAAGCGTGAGAAATCCATTTTATTCTGCGCGAGCATACGGAATTAAAAGGTGGATCGATATCCATGGCAAAGAATTAGACAATCGCTCGCCTAAATTGGCAAGTTGGCTTTCGGGAGTTATCCCTGGCACGGGTATGATTTACGCTGGGAATATCAAATCTGGAACATACTCGTTTATTCTTAATTCTGTTCTGGGATATGCAACTTTTGCTCCTCTTGTAAAGGAAAGATATGCTCAATCGGCATTCACATTTTTGTTCTTATGGAGTAGATATTATCTCGGTGGCATAACGAATTCAGAGTTGATAGCAAAGAAATTCAACAGATATGAATGGGATAATGCCACTAAACTTCTTATGGAAACATTTATCGGACCGGCAAACAACCTGTCCTCGCCACCTCGAGAAAGTTCGCAGGAACAGCAGTGGCTCAATGGCGCCAGTGTCGGCATTATGTGGGCGCTAAATCTCTACCAGAAAAATATCACCACACAGGATGCTCAGGAGTGCCAGTTCAATCCGAGTTGCTCAGAATTCGCAATAAGATCCTTTTCATATCATAACCCTCTTAAAGCCACACTTATGACTTCTGACAGGCTTCTTCGATGCAATCCCTTTGCGTATAACCAATATCCAATCGATTCCAAAGGTTATTTAATCGACAAAGAATGGGCTCCATAAACGAAAACGTAATGTTGTTGTAAGGGCGGGGTCTCCCCGCCCAAGTCCTTCTACACAGGGGTCTCCCCGCCCAAGTTCTTCCTTATCACATAAGTCCCTTGCACATGAGTTTCACTGCTTATATTCTTCTGCACAAAGATATCCCCCAATTCCCTCCATACAAATTTCCTACCGAATATAGAAAACAACCGAAAAAATTCACCAAAGGGGCGTGGGAACCACGCCCGTACACATGGAAAAGCGGATTTTATGACCGTATAATTCGCAATGATGCTGAATTGTACAAAATCAGGCAATATATATTAGATAATCCAAAAAATTGGGATATCGTTAAAAAATGACACATTTATATAAGGGCGGGGTCTCCCCGCCCAAGGTCTTTCTTACCATACAAGTTCCCTATCGAAATACAGAAATCAATCGAAAATTTCTGAAAGGGGAGTGTCATACAAAAAATAGGATGTCATACAAAAAGGGGTATTTTACATGAAAAGGAGTGTTATTAAAAAAAGGGGCGTGGAAACCACGCCCGTACATAAACGATGAGTTGTTGTTCTGAATAAAATTTTCCTAGCCTGATATACGCTTATTTTCTTAGTTTTTTATTGCATCAAAATTTCTTTCAGTATTTTTTCTGATGTGAGATATGATCCATTAAAACACCATCGACGGTCGATACGATTAAAAGGATACGATTATTCAAGACCGGGAATATATTTCGTTACTATTTGCACGAGAAATCATTGCGAAATTCTTGGTAAAATACATGATAATAGAATTCAATTAAATGCATTTGGGAATATCGTCACTGAATGTTGGTTTGATTTGATAAATCATTATGCAAACATTGAATTAGATGCATTTTCAGTAATGCCTAATCATGTGCATTACATAATTAAAATTGTGAAATTTGTTGTAAGGGCGGGGTCTCCCCGCCCAAGTTCCACCGTGCAAGGGTCTCCCCGCCCAAGTTCCTCTGCACAAGAGTCTCCTCGCCCATTTCCCGGATCAGAATCTCCCCACCCAAATATAGAAAACAATCAAAAGTTTCTGAAAGGGGCATGGGAACAACGCTCGCACACAATCGATAATCGAAGCAAGAAATGGACATTAGGACAGATGATCGCATATTTCAAATATAAATCCACTAAACAGATAAACGAATTGCGTAAAATGCCGGGTTTCTCAATATGGCAACGCGGATTTTATGACCGTTTAATTCGCAACGATGCCGAATTGAACAAAATCAGGCAATATATATTAGATAATCCAAAAAATTGGGATATCGATAAAAAATGACACATTCATGTAAGGGCGGGGTCTCCCCGCCCATATTCTTCTTCACGTAGAGTCTCCCCGAACAAGTTCTTCTTCACCACACAAGTTCCATTGCACATGGGTCTCACTGCTTATATTCTTCTGCACAATGATATCCCCCAATTTCCTCCATACAAATTTCCTATCGAATACAGAAATCAATCGAAAGTCTCCCAAATGGAGCGTGTGTTATACGAAAAAAAGGGTGTCATACGAATTGGGGTGTGTTATATGAAAAGTGGTGCTGTAAAAAAAGGGGCGTGGGAACCACGCCCGTACACATTGCAGCGCGGATTTTATGACCAAAAAATTAGGATATCGTTAAAAAATGACACATTTATGTAAGGGCGGGGTCTCCCCGCCCATATTCTTCTTCACGTAGAGTCTCCCCGAACA
>JAUXEQ010000086.1 GCA_030620455.1 bacterium
AAATAGAGAAATCGATTCTATGGTAAAAAATGGAGAGTTTAGAGATGATCTATTCTATCGATTGAATCTGATTAGTATTAATATTCCGCCTATTCGACAGCGCTCCAGGGATCTACTGCATCTCGCAAAGAAGTTTCTTGCTGACTTTTCACGAAAACATGGCAAAAATATTACCGATTTTACTACAGAAGCGAGGGACAGAATTCTTCGCTATGGCTGGCGTGGTAATGTTCGAGAACTAAAAAATGTTATCGAAAGAGCAATAATATTATCGAGAAAAGAATTAATTGGACCTGAATTTATACCCACTGAGGAAGGAGAATCCCCGAGCTCAAAAGGGGAACTTGACCTTCGTCCACTGGAGGATGTGGAAAGAGAGCATATAATTAGGATATTAGATTATTGTGAAGGTAACCAATCCGAGGCGGCGAGAATATTGGGTCTTCATAGGAATACTCTTAGGAATAAGATTAAGGAATACGGTTTGTAATAGGAGTGTATAATCATTTTTCATCAAATCTTCATTCGCAAACAATTTTTCAAGTTTTAACCTTTTTCACAATCATTAATATTTTGAATTTTACAATATTTAATATCTGTTTACTATTCTCAACATCATTCATTAAAGGTTATATGTATCCCCAGGTTTTAAAATTACTGTTTCTGTTTGAGACGGAACCATTCTTGCAAATTCTTCAGGATCAGCCTTAATAAGATTAAATGTGTTATAATGTATGGGAATCACAACCCTCGGATTTAAAAATTTGACAGCTTGAACTGCTTCATAGATATCCATCGTGAAATTGCTGCCAATAGGTAAAAGTGCAACATCGAGCGGATACATCTCTCCAATAAGTTTCATATCCCCAAAAACACAGGTGTCTCCAGCGTGATACAGTCTTTTCCCTTCCGCATCGATAATTATTCCAGCGGAATCTCCTGCAGGTATAAACGTTTTTCCCTCGATAATTGTAGAACTGTGATGAGCTTGAGTGAGTCTTACTGTTCCAAAATCGAATGAATGAGCGCCACCTATATGCATCGGATGAGCTTTAACTCCTTTTTGAGAACAATAAATTGCCAACTCATTAACAGTAATTATTAATGAATTATTTCTCTTAGCAATATCTATAGTATCACCAAAATGATCCCCGTGTCCATGAGTTACAAGAATATACTGGGGATGAAGATCTTCAGGACTAACGGTTGCCTGAGGATTGCCAGTAATAAATGGATCGATTAATAGAATATAACTACCAATCTCAACCTTGAATGCGGAATGACCTAAAAATGTTAGTTTTATCATTACTTCCTCCAATTTTCTCTTTGACCCAAGTGAATCTATTTGAATATATTTAACGAGATGTCTTAGTCAAGTGCTTTGTAGCTTTGTTCTATTATAACTAATTTGTAAAACACAATTGATATTAAAAGGTTTGTTTGACTTGACTAATTAGATTTAATTTGTAAATTTTTGAAAAGAGAGAACTATGAATATTTTGCGAATAAAAGTTTATGTAATTATCGATGTTAACTTATTGAGAAAATACGACAAGGATCCTATTCACTTTTTCCATGAAGCATATCGAGGTGGTGCACGAATGTTTCAATTGCGTCACGAGGATGCTCTAGAAGCGGAGCTTTTTACTGAAGCTCTGAAATTCAAAGAAGTATCAAAAGAGCTTGGAACCCTATTAATTATAAATGACAGTTTAAGTGTGGCTCTTGCTGCTAATGCTAACGGTGTTCATCTCGGTCAAGATGACCTCCCCATAGAAATGGCAAAGGAAATCATTCATAGATTAAAATTGAATGAATTTATTATTGGTGCATCTGCTAATACATTAGAGGAAGCATTAAAAGCACAGGAAGATGGTGCTGATTATATAGGTTTCGGCTCTGTTTTCCCAACTGATACTAAGAAAGATACAAGACGAACATCACTAAATAAATTAAGGGAAGCGAGCGAAAAGCTAGATATTCCGGTATTTCCTTTGGGTGGGATCGATCTCTCAAATGTTGACAAGGTAGTCCAATACGGAGTTAAAAGAGTGTGTGTCGCTTCTTCTGTAATTACTTCTGATAATCCACGTAAAGTTACAAAGGATTTATTAAGGAAGGTTTCCGTATGAAATTATCTCCTAATATAAAATACTTCTTTCTTGTATTTATTTTACTACTAAATCCGCTCTTGGCTCAGGTGGATTCTTTGCCTCCAGAACAAGAGTTTCTCATTCCCGGTGATAGTGCTTATTTCTCATGCCCAGAGGGAACGCTGTTGTTTAAAGTAACCGATGATAGTCCTATTGACACAATTTCAAGCTTTCTTACTGCCTTCATTGGCGAAGTTCCTTATGTCCTACCAGAAATAATTTCATCACCGTTTGATTCATTCTACTTTTTCGCTCTTCCTTTCTCTTTAGAAGAAGGTGAATCTGTCTACATTGATTTCGCACCTTTATGCGACATGCTTAGAAATTGTGGTTCCAACTCATATTATTTTTTTACTGATTATACACCTCCGCAAATAATTCTTCTTTCACCATTAACATCTGTTTTGAGTTCAAGAGATTTTCTATTAATAATGAGACTATTTGATAATCTTTCAGGATTTTCAAAAGATTCCACCTATGTCTCGATTTCTGTTCGAGGTTCCGATGTATGGCATCTTAATATAAATGCATCCTCACACCATTTATTATGGACATTAGATCAATTTACTTTGGATATTGGCTCTCTTGGAAATCTAACTGGGGGAGATACCATAACTGTTTGTATTAATGCAGCGGATAGAGCAGTGGGATGTGGTGCAAACAGAGATGATTCATGCTTTACTTTTACTATGCCTTACACACCTCCAGAAATCGTACCAATTTTTCCTCCTAATGGAGTAATTATCGCTTGTCCCG
The DNA here is from genome assembly GCA_030620455.1 of bacterium. Lineage (GTDB taxonomy): Bacteria > UBP14 > UBA6098 > B30-G16 > B30-G16 > JAUWMV01. The sequence goes on from JAUXEQ010000086.1 coordinate 2,910, forward strand.
ATAGTATCGTTTTTAGAGTAATAGACACAGACAGTATTATAAACGTTTTCATTGTCTTTAATACCGATACATATACTACAGATAGTCCACTAATTTCAATTAGAGGTGATAAATTTATTCTAAGAACCTTAGGTATAATTGATGATGGAATTTTCAATACAATAACTGTTTATGCAGAGGATATTTACGGGCTCTATGTATCTAAGACTTGGGGTTTCTGGTCAGATCTAAAACCACCTGAAATAATTAGGACAGACCCAAGTTACGGTGTATTACTAGTTGACAGTATTGAAACAATTCGCATACTACTTGAAGATAACTTAGCTGGAATTAATTGGGGAACTGTAAGCTTAACCGTTGACGGTGCATCAACTTCGTTTTCTATTAATTCTTCAATTGGTGAAATCTCTTTTGAACATACTTTTCATGTTACAACTACTTCACTCGATGAGGATTCGATTCGAATATGTGTTAAGGCAAGAGATAATCCAGATATATGTTCTAATCCATTGGATACATGTTTTATATTGAAATTTTACTTCGATCTAAGATTACCTGAAATATTTCCACCCTCGAACATGATTACAGCTTGTTTGGATCAGAACCTTATAATTACTGTTTTCTCATTAAATGGTTTATTTCCTTCAACTGTGAGACTTACAATAAATCTTACGGATATTTTTACGCTTGACAGTGCCAATTTTGCATTAACTTCTCATCCAATTTCTCCATCCGGTTTCATGGACACATGTTTCTTTGAGCCTGAGATAGGTTATTGGGTTGATAATGATACTATCTATTGTCAATTCCAAGCGACAACACGCGATTTACGTAGCCTTTCACTGGATTGGCCATTCTACACCGATTTCTCACCACCCTATCTAATTCCGATAAATCCTGTTGATTCCGAAACTTTATTTGAGTTAATAGATACATTAGTTTTCCGATTTGGAGATCTTGTCGCCGGTATCAGAATTGCAGGATTTGCATGTACAGTCTATGTTAACGATATCCCATTTGAAGTACCATATTCGACATTACACAACATTTCTAAAGATACATTTATGCTACCTTTGTCTAACATAGGCGTTGTATTGAGAAGCTGCGATACAATTCTTATATGTCTTCACAGCAATGATAAAGTAGCATCGGAATTCTGCGGACCAAATACTATTCATGAATACTATTCCTTCACAATCGATTGCACAGTTCCCACAGCAGAATTGCTCGAGCCAAATTTCGATGTAGTAATCTCCTGTATAGATCAAAAGATTAAGTTTAAGCTTAATTCGGATCTAAATTTGGATTCAAACTCGATAATTATAGAAATTAGAGATACACATTATCTCTATGGAGACATTGAACTTTCTATTATCGGAGATACTCTAATTTTCACTCCAGCTATACTCTGGCAAAACGGAGATACAATAGAAGGAAGGCTTTTACCTCTCATAGACAAAACAGGAAATTCGGGATTCGAAGTTCCCTTTAAATTCATTATCGATGTAACTTCTCCTATTATTAATCCTTTTTGGCCACTTCCAGGTGCAATAATTTCAGACTCACTTGCCGCTATTTTTATCGAAATATATGATTCTCTTTCCTCAGTTTCCGAGGTGGGATTTATTTCACCTTTTAGTAGTGATTTTTCTTTTAATGTAGGAGATACCTTCATTTTTAATCCTAGAAGCGAGGGAGTAGTATTAGGACCCGAGGATACAATATTTTGTGGAGCATGGGCTATCGACAATGCATTAGAATGTGGTCGAAATATTGATACTTTACATTACTGGTTTATTGTTGATGCGATAGGACCAAGGCTTATAAATATTGATTCAGTTTATCGTTATTTTACATCATGTTCTTTGCGTACGATCAAATTTTATTTCGAAGATTTTATTGGTATAGATAAATGGTTTGTAAGAATTGTATCCAGTCATGAAATTGATACATTAACACTTCTCAGTTCTCAACTTGAGATTACCGATTCAACAATTACTTACACACCCTCTTCACCTTATTTGGATGGTGAGATCATAAGGATTGATATACTGCATGCACCGGATCGAGCAGGCAACCAATGCATTCCAGAAAGCATATCGGTTGAATTTATCGTAGATTTGCAACCTCCTGTTATCGAGATTATTGATCCTTTGCCGGGGGATTTGATATTCGAATGTTCTCCAGACGTGAAATTAGTTGTTTCAGATTCGAGTGCAGGTGTCGATTGGTCGACATGCACACTAAGAGTCATAACCCCATCTGTGGATGAAACATTAACAATAGTTTCTCCTGGTGTAACTTTGGCATTGGATACAATAAATATCTCCTTTTCTACTCTTGGCATTATTTTAGCAGGTGGAGATTCTGTAATAGTATGCGTTTCTGCTCAGGACGCAATTTTCGACACAATCTTTTCCTGCTATCCCAATCGGAAAGATTCTTGCTTTACATTTCATTTAGAATCCATCGGACCGATACCGTTCTTGCTGAGTCCTCCAGAAAGTTCAATTATTTCCTGTCCTGACATCGAAATAGTATTTTTACTCGAGGATACTCCCGGTGTAAATTGGGATACGCTTCTTCTTTCAATTAACGGAACAATAATCAATCAAACATCTCCAAATTTACGCCACATTATTAGCAGTGATTCTCTGATATTAAGCAACCCATTTTCCTTTAGTACTACCGATACTGTTACAGTTTGCATTATTTATGCAGAGGACATTCTGAATAATGAAATGTCTGGAACATATTGCTGGACCTTTTTTCTTGATACAATACCTCCAGAAGGCAATATAATTTACCCAATTGTTAATTCAAGAATTGGAACCGGAATGCCTATAATATCGATTCTACTTTGGGATTACATGACAGATACAGTTATAATTGACTCTTTTGGAATAGACGGTATATGGCGTTCTTCGAGTTCAGCACTCTTCTGGGATGGTGATTCGCTTGCATTTCAACCGCTATCGGAATTATCGACTGGCAGACATAGAATTTGCATAAGCATCCACGATCTTCCTGATATCTGCGATCCCAATGATACAATTATTTGCTGGGAGTTTAACGTTTCTCTCGATCTGCCATTACTATGGAAAATTTTACCCGACTCACATCCAATAGCATGTGAAAGAATTGCTGCATTGTTTGGTGTATTCTCTGCTGATAGCCTTAGAATGAATTCACTTTACGTGTCTGGCACTGATTCTGTCATCCATGATTCAACAGTTATTAGCAATGATACTTTTTACATACACTTTTCTATATATACTTTAACAGATTACGACACACTTTATGCTACATTTACTGCATCAGATACGTTAGGAAATAGAGATTCTCTCGAATTCTCCTTTATCATAGATAGAAAACCTCCAGATGTATCGATAATTTCGCCTTTAGATAGTGAAACTCTTGTAACAAGATATCCAACAATAAGATATAACTTGTTTGATAATTCAGGAGTTAATCCAGAAAGCACATTATTCATCATCAACAACGACACGATTAGATACGACTCATTATTAATAAATTGGAATGGTTCGATCATTACTCTTGATCTCTCAATTGCCGGTATTATTCTACCTGAACGCTGTTGGAGTATAATTACGATATCGGGAGTATTTGATTCAGTATTATCTGACTCTCTTCATTGTGGGCCAAATTATTCTGAATCGCAATTCATCCATGTCTATATTCCAGATGATGATACGATTCCACCTGAGATAATCGGACCTGATGTGATTAGCGGTTGGTGCGATT
>JAUXEQ010000186.1 GCA_030620455.1 bacterium
AGGTAACTTATAAGAAGAAAATTATTTGATAAACTCTTAAATTATTCTTATAAAAAATTCCCATCCTTGGAAGACGGGAACTTTAATAACATATCTCAGCTTGATCTTAACTAATTAATCGGTCGTTTCTACCGAATAACTGATCGGTGCACCGTCGAAAAGACCGATTGTCCCAGAAGTTACAACTAACTCACCTTCGGAAAGACCCTCCTCGATTTCGACCAAATCCTCGCTTTTAACACCGATAACTATCTTCCTACTTAGTGCTTTTCTATCCTTTGCCACAAAGACCAGAGAATCTCCCAAAACAGCGTTAAGAGGAACAGTTACTACAGAATCAGCGCTTTCTATTATTATCATTGCATCCGCATACATACCACTCTTGAGTTTCATCTTTGGATTTGAAATTTTGACCTCGACAGTATAGGTTCCGGAACGAGGGTCTGCAATTTGGTCTACTCGGTTTACAATACCAGAAAACAACGTATCCGGATACGAATCAAAGCTAATATTAACGGTCATTCCTCGTATAACTTTAGTAATATCTCGGTCCGACACTTCCAATTCCAAACGTACTGAACTAAGATCGATAAGAGTTACAATACCTCTGCCTCCCATCATAGCATTATAGAATTCACCCTCATTACCAATTACTGATCCAATAATTCCTGAGAAAGGCGCTCTAAGCTCGATATTCTTACTGGCACTTTCGTATAAAGCCTTAGCGTTTTGGTATGCAGCTTTAACCTGTTCAAACTGGGCATCTGGAATCGAACCTTGTTCGTGCAACTTTTTCATTCTTTCATAGTTATCCTTTACCATGTTAAGATTCGCTTTTGCTTGGTTAAGTTGTTCTACTGATAACCTTGCAACTAATTGTCCTCGAGAAACGCGTTGACCTTCTACGACGTATATTCTGTCAATGAATGTGCTTATACCGGGTCCAAGTGAAATTTCCTTGATTCCTTTTGTAATACCACTGTATTTAATATACGCTCCCACGTTTCCTTTTTTGACTGGAGAAACCAAAACTCTAAGCGCACCCTTCGAATGTATAGGTTCTTCCTTTCCCTTTTTCTCCCTGCTGCATCCTGTTAACAGAATTGCTGCGATTATTAATGGTAAAATCCATTTTTTCATTATTTTAACCTCACATTGTTTTATTTCGATAGAATAGTTTCCAATTGTCTTTCCAAATCACCAGTGAATAACTCAAGTTGCGAGATTGCAATATTATAGTCTGCCAACATGTTAAGTCGGTTGATCTTTGCTCTTGTAAGATCAGCTTGGGCATCGAGAAGTTCGGTGTTGGTTGCGGAACCCACATCGTAAAGGTCGGTCGTAACTTTGAAACTTTCCTCGGCTGTTTCAATAGCTTTATCAGCTATCCCAAGTGATCTTTTTTTCTCGTCATAGTTATTAAATGCGGCTTTTGTAGCTATTACAATTGCATCCTTTGCATTATTTATAGTAAACTCTAAACTTGCATTCTGAGCTTTAGCTTCACTTATCTTGGAGATATTCGATCCCCAATTGAAAATATCCCAGCTTAAAACTCCAACAGCTGTCCATGAGTCGTACCACCTGTTCTCAAGTTTTCTGTTCGGCTTGTTGTATGCATAATTAAACACCGCAGCAAACGATGGCAGTAAACCTTCCCAAGCCATTGTCACATTGAGCTTCGCGATTTCTAAACTTCGATTTAGGATATGGATATCTACACAATTCTTCAATGTCATATATACAGCTGTTTTCTTAGTCAAGCCTATTTCCCTATATGTTAAAGTATCGGCAATTTCTATATCGTCAGTTGTCGCTAAACCAATCGCCATTTTTAGGGCATCGATGCTTAAATTAATTGCATTATTAGCCTGAATAACCATAAGTTCAGCTTCAGCTCCCTTAACTTGTGCAGAAAGCAAATCTTTTTTGTGAATTATACCAGCATCGGTCATATTTTGAAGTTGCTGAATATGAGAATCCATCTGCTTTTTAGAAACTTCTGCGATTTGAAGAAAGGCTTTTGCTTGAACGTATCGATAGTATGCCATTTTAGCTTCAGCTACTGCATTAAGTTGTGCTTTCTTAAACTCTAATTTGCTAATCGATGCGTTCTTTTTTGCCATAGCGTAACCTGTCCATATCTGAGGTGCAATTGGTTCGGTTAGATTAATTTCACCCTTATACATTTCTGCTTTGCCCATTTCCAATTTTATCGGTTCGCCCGGCATACCCATACTCGCTGGATCAATAATAGAATAGGGAGCTTCATTAAGTCTAGTATATGTTCCCTTAAGCTGTGCAAAGGGTAGCATTCCCGTGAACGCCTGATATTGTTGTGATTTTGCAGCATTGAAATTCTCTCGAGCAGATAACACAGTCTTATTTTGCATAGCAGCAAGCCTTATGCAATCCTCGAGTGTGAGAACCTCCCCGAAAGAAAACGTAATTATCAACAGCAATGTTATGAATAATGTAATAGTTTTCATTTAAGTGCTCCTCTAAGAATAACCTCAACAATTCTCCTCGCGCTTATTTCACCTTTATATAACCCACTGAATTTTGCGGTAATATAAAAACCTATAACTCCATTAAGAAGAATTTGAAATTCCTCTTCATTTACACGAAATTTTGATTTACCATAACGCTCCATTAAATTCTCCACAATATCTGTAATATCATCTTTGAAAGACATCGATTTAATCCTGAGTTCTCGCAAAATTTCGTCACGTCGAGAATACAAACCATGATGAATGAACGTGAAGAATTTTTGGTGTTCAGAAAAATAGTCGAACCATAATTGAATCATTTCTGTGAGTACATCCTCGAATGCACCATCCGCCTGAGAAATTTCCCTTGTCAAATTTAGAAGCTTCTCAAAGTTACGAGTTATCAGCTCTACAATTATTTCTTCTTTGTTTTTAAAATACAAATATAATGTTCCTTTTGATAGGTCTGCCTTTTCTGCAATCTTATCCATGGAAATCCTTTGAAATCCATTAATCCGGAACACAGCTTCCGCAGCTTTCATTATGCTTTCTCGGCGTTCTAATTTTTCCTTCCTTTTTCTATCCCTTATTGTCACTCATTTCCCCTTTTTGAATATTAAATTCAATTGCTGACCATAAATTAACATTATGACCGCTCGGTCAATAATATTAGCATTTCCAACTTTGTCAATTACTTTTAGGAGTTTTTTTAAAATTTTGGAAATTGTAGTTTAAAAACTTCGAATTCGAAGTTTAATTTCCAATAAAAAACCGACAGCCAAACAAAAACTGTCGGTTTACATAACAAAACAGCATGGCTCGTGACAACCCAAACAACAAATTTAAAGCTATTTAATCGAATTTTTTAGTCTTTGGATTTAAAAAGCCCGATCAAATTGCCATCGGGATCCTCTAACACTGCGTAAAAACCATAGTCAGGAATACTTGTTTTACCTTGTTTAACCGATCCTCCCAATCCAGTAACTTTCTCAAGATACGGTTCTATCTCGTCGACACAGAAGTAAATTACGGGAGACAAACCAGGTTCTACTTTTTCCACCTTCATCAATCCACCACCAACGCCATCGGGAGAATCATACATATAGTAATCGACTGAATCTTTATTAAATTCCCATCCGAAAAGTCCATTGAAGAATCTCTCTGAACAGTCGAGATCAGTGGAACTCCATTCTATATAACACAAAACATTCTTAGCCATAAGAACCTCACTTTTTGGCATTTATCGATACCGCTACATCTTTTTAGACACATCTGCAAATAAAAGAATAATTAAAACTATAGTTGTTTAGATCAATGCTTATTTAAATTACTATGTTTCCTTTATCTAATCAAGATTAGCTTTTTATTCAAGACAAATCCAGCAGTTTCAAGAGAAACGAAATATATCCCTGTTGTGAAGTCTTCGGTGTTAATCTCGATAGAATGTTTTCCAGCAGAATAATTCCTTTCAGGTATATAAAATATTTCGCGACCTGTTAAATCGTAAAGCTTTAGCGATGTATTTGTAGCTTCCGGAAGATCGAATGAAATAGAAGTTTTGCCATTAAATGAATAACTTGAAACAACCAAATCTAATTCTTTATTCGGATTATTCTCATCGATATTACTACTTTCACCCCATCCTGTAAAGTTTGGAATC
>JAUXEQ010000040.1 GCA_030620455.1 bacterium
ATATTGCCGCTTGGAATCCTTTCTTGCCTAAACTTTCTACCAGTGTTTCATATCAGCATTCTGAAATTCCTCTTTACGGTTATCCTGCGCAAAATAATTGGACTTTCGGTCTCGATATTTCCTTGCCATCGATAAATGGTGGGAGAAATTTTATCAGCTTAAGACAATCTTCATTAAGCAAATCTATCTCAAATTTAGAGCTTAAGGATAAAATTGCAAAAATACAAGTGGATGTTGCTACAATGTTTTTTTCTATGGTTAATTCTATTATGAGACGTGAAGTTTCTAAGGAATCGTTAAAACGCACCGAGGAGTATAAACAATTCGTCGAGAAACGCTTTGAACTCGGTTCGGCATCGGAACTTAACGTTGCTGAGATTAATGTACAACATGCACAAAAAAAGCGGAATTTAATTATTGCCGAGAACTCATTGGCTACTGCGAGAGAGAATCTTGCTCGAATTTTGGGATTTCCAGTGGATTCGGAATTTACTGTGGACACAGTGCTAACGCCACCTTCATTAGAGGATATCCCAGATCTTTACGAATATCTTGAAAGATGGAGGGAAAATCGAGATTATAGAAAATCTGTATTGGCAAGGAAACAATCAGGGCTTGGAGAACTTAGCTCATGGTTGAATTATTTTCCCAATTTAAATTTTTCCGCTGGATATAATTATAACACTGAAGGTTTACCGGAGTCCTTCTCTCAAATTAAGGATAACGCACTTTTGAGCTATAGAGTAACAGCTTCCTGGCCAATTCTATCAGGAACTTCCAGAATAAGTTCATTGATGTCCTCCAAAACGAGTAATGAAATAAGCAAGATCAACGAACATCTAGCCTCAGAAAATGCTAAACAGCAAATAATTGCAAAACATAGGTCTATTATGGAAGCCGCTGCTAATTATGAACTTGCAGAATCACAGATAACGCAGGCTAACCTCTTGCTCTCTGCAATTAAGCGAAAATATGAATTAGGTAGTGCTACATCGCTGGAGCTTAAGGATGCCGAGATGGCTCTCGAGGAAGCCCAGATTTACAGAATTACTGCAATGGCTGATTATTATATATCTCGGATAGAAATTCAATGGTTGATCGGTAACTTGTAGTCTTATTTAGATATGAAAATCACATATTATCAATGGGTTCAGTATGCCATAAGTAAGCTTAAATCGAACGGTATCGAGGAATCTGACTCCGAGCCGATAATGATATTAGCTTATCTTTCAGGACTTAGCAAGGGAAAAGTACTTCAGAAGAGCTATCACAGGATTCCAACTCGATTGAGAAAAAAAGCAAGCAGGATTATTTCTAAGAGGATTAAATCGCGTAAACCTTTGGCTTACATTTTAGGGATATGGGATTTTTACGGTTTGGAATTCGACATTAATAAATGTGTTATGATTCCACGACCAGAAACAGAACTCCTTGTAAATTTGGTATTAAGTAAACTGGGCAATGACCCGTTAATTGGATTAGATATCGGCACTGGCGCTGGCAATATTGCAATTTCTCTTTTAAATAATAGACCTAAATGGAGAATTATTGGAACTGATGAATCTATTTCTATACTGAAACTTGCAAAATGTAACGCAGAAAAACATGACGTTTTGGATAGATTTTTCCCGATCTGCTGTAACCTAATGGATTGTATTTCAAAAGTCGACTTTATTGTCTCCAATCCGCCATATATTCCCAGTAACGAAATTAAGAACCTTTCTCAAGAGGTTCAATGTGAACCGTTAGTAGCTCTTGACGGTGGCAAAAACGGGATAGAGACAATTAAGAGGATTTACGATCAGTTTATTGATTCTAAAGCGAAATTTTTGGCGTTTGAATTTGGATACGGTCAGGCAAATCAAATACGAAGCATGACCCATAACGAAGCGAAAATTCTTAATGACTATAAAAATATCCCAAGAATTGCTGTTATAAAGCATTAACAAGCAAGAATTGTTATGAATATCTCTTGTGAATAAGTCTTGAGTAATGAATAAAATACCAAATCCTCTATAGACGTTGAACCAGAAAAGGTTTGTGAGCTTCGATATTTGAACTATCCTCAGTAAAAATATAATTAATATACATATACCATTGACAAAGACAATTATGCAATTATTATATTCCTCTGAGAGGGAATTATGAAAGGTAAAAAAAGTTGTATACTTGTTGTGGATGATGAACCGGGTATTCGTGAGATACTTTCGATTATGTTAGAAAGCGAAGGTTATACTATAGAATTAGCCGAGAGCTACGATCAGGCTGTCGATATTATCGGTAGCAAGAATGTGGATGTAGTTATAAGTGATATTATGATGCCCACCACAGACGGTATAGAACTTCTTAGGAGCATAAAAAGGATTAATCCAGACATCCCCGTGATTTTAATTACTGCGTATGCATCTCTTAATAGCGCTGTTGAAGCGCTCCGATTGGGTGCATTCGATTACATAACCAAACCTTTTCAGGTGGATCAGGTAAAATTTTCCATTTTAAGAGCATTAGACATGAAGAATCTTCGTCAGGAGAACCGGTTGCTTAAACGCAAAATCACCGACTTTGAAGGATTAGAAAGTTTTGTCGGAGTTAGCAAAGAGATAAAAAACATCAAGGAATTTGTAAGACGTATTGCACCAACTGATTGCACTGTATTAATAACAGGAGACAGTGGAACCGGCAAGGAGATAATTGCTCGAGCTATACACAAACTCAGCAGTAGAGCAAATGGACCGTTTGTATCCATTAATTGTGCAGCTCTCCCGGAAACTCTTCTGGAAAGCGAGCTTTTTGGATATATGAAAGGCGCTTTTACTGGTGCTAATAAGAACAAAGAGGGATTGTTTGCCGTAGCGGAAGGTGGAACTTTTTTCTTGGATGAAGTTGGCGAAACAAGTCCGGCGATTCAGGCTAAATTGCTGAGAATACTAGAAACATTTGAATTTGTACCACTTGGGGCTACTGCTCCAATAAAAGTGGATATTCGTTTGGTTGCTGCAACTAATATGAAATTGAAAGATATGGTGGATAATAAGGATTTTAGAACTGATTTATATTACAGACTTAACGTTATTAATATACACATTCCTCCTCTTAGTGAGAGAAGTGAAGATATTATTCCTATATCCAAATCTATTTTAGAAAAAATTGCATTCCAGAAAAATGAACCATCGAAAGAGCTTTCTGAGGAAGTAACGAAACTTTTAACTCGATCTGTCTGGGAGGGTAATGTTAGGGAACTTGAGAATACTCTTGAAAGAGCTGTGATACTGTGCACTGACAGTGTTATTCAAACAAGTCACCTACCCCAGCAGATCAGTAAGCTGTCATTAAAAGGCGAAACAGCAGACTTCTATGATGTACCTATTATGCATTCAAATAATGTTCTTCCGTTGGAGGAGATCGAGAAAGCTTATATATACTGGGCGTTAGCAAATTCTTCATGGAATAAGTCGCATGTTGCGGAAAAGTTGGGAATAGACCTTTCTACACTATATAGAAAAATTGAGCGGTTTGGTCTAAAGGACATTATGCCGAAGAAAAAGTAATTTTCCAGACTAAATCGGTAGTGATGTTTAGCATACATGTGTTGCTTTTATCCAGCTCTAAGAATATTAGTCATTCATAAAAACGACAAGAAAATTCGTCTAAAAGTACAAAAAAGCAATTGTAGTGTAATAATTATAACTATTTTAAGTATTGAAATACAATATCATCGACCAAATCTATCGAGCAGATCGGTCATCTCGTAGTTAATGGCGTCCATGTATGAATCACAGACATATTTGCAATCGACATCTTTACATTCTATTCGGGAATATTTCCACAAATCGAAAATTTTTCTCAAATACATAATAGTCCTGTTCATTTGATCCTTGCCTTTAATCCCATAACTCCAAGTGAAATCGAAGATGTCTAATGTGCTATCGCAGAGCTGAATAAGATAAAACTTAGGTCGCAACGGTTGTTGATCCTTTACAGGACTGGGAAATTCGAAGCAGTGTAAAACGAAAATTGTATCCATGATGAATTCATCCAATTTGCCGGTTGGTTTCCCGTCAGGTTCTGTAACGAGAACCATATCACCGCTGTGAAACAGAAAACCATATCGCCAGCCGAAATTATTATCTCCCTTCATCCTGCAAATAATCATATCCTTTTGGATTTCGTTGTGGGAATATTTTCTGCAAAAAATGCTATCGATTTCTGCGCCATCTTTTAAAGTTGTTGTCCAACCGGTACCGGAAAAAGTTATATCGCCACCTGTCTCATTGGGCATAAAATTTATCTTTATCGATTCTTTTATACCATTGCCATCGATATCTGCTTTAATAGTAAAATCGCTCAATTCACCAACAGCCGGTGAAATAAACAAAAGGACAATTATTATGATATTAGTGAAAGTTTCTTTGATTATATTCATTTACCCCCACCTTTATTATTGATTAAAATAAATTATTCTATATAAAAAGACCCGAATATTCATTACCGAATTGACAAGTGCGTTTATAATAATAATTCGAAAATCAAAATTTAGAAACAGGAAATACTAATTTCAAAATGAATACTTAAAAATTTTATTTCGTATATTTTAACTACAATACATTTCGAGCTGCGCAAGTTACATATACTTTCAAAACATAGCAAAAATCGCACTGTAAATACCTGTATAAAATAATTTACAATATTAATAGTATTTAGCCATAACTATTAATTCAGTTAACAGAACCAATAATGCGGTAAAATATAACACTTAATAAATTGTATAATCGTTTCCACCCCTCGTGTTAACAACATACAGAGCACGTTGTGCCTGACGCATCATAGCCTCCGCCGAAGGACTCCTTCCTGAGACAGTTATACCGATACTGACACGAGCTACACCAAGTTCTTTTAGTGGTGCCAGAATTTTCTCACCTGCAACATGTTCAATTTTACTCGGTTCGATTTCGAACATCATAATCGCGAAATCGGATCTGCTTCCTCTGAAAACGGTATCGTATCCGTTAACAATTTTTATCAATGTTTGAGCTATTTCCTGCATAGTAGGACCGTTCGTTCCTGGATCGACATCGACGAGAACTAACGCCATTTGAGAGCCGCTTTTCCGGACTCTATTCATCTGATGTTCAAGCTGACTCAACAGAAGCCTCGAGGTCAACACATTCGTTTCTTCGTCCAGGGTGCATTTCTTTTTAAAGTTTATCTCAGATGTAACATCGATCCAAGTAAGAAGTTTTCCATTATCAGTGTCCTTTTCTATTAGGCGATAATGGTGATCGTCGAGTACAAATGTATCCCATTCCTCATGCTCATCGAGGTCTCTTAGTTTTAATCCAAGTTCGTTGCTTTCCTTTACCGAGTTTTCATTATCCAGGAGAACATAACCGCATTTAATTGTCTGAAAAATCATCTCACATAACTCACCCATTAATTCCTCCTTTCCAGGGACTTCAAGGATATAGAAATTTCACTTCCAAAGTCGAGGTCGAGCTATTTCTAACAATATGCTTATTTTGTTTAGTATTATCAACGCCTACCAGTTTACTTGCTACAACAAATCTATAATAAAGTATTATCTCACCAAAATTAAGTGGAAATTTCCAATATGGCGATATCAACGCAATAGTTCCGTCATATCTTCCGAATTCCCCACCATTAGTAGAATACGACGCAGTCATCGTCCACACAAGATCGAAAACCCAATCCACACTGACTCCAGCAGCAGAAAGTCCTTTTATAGGTAGCATTATATCGACACCTGCCATGTGAGCATGAAACTTACCACCCATAGGATAATACTTCCCAGACAAAAATCTATAATGCACATCAAACCTATAAATAGGCGGTATTCGGAAACCTACACCCAATTGAATATCTCCAAGAGCTGCCCATTTCTCTAAAAATGGAACAAAAGTTAGTATTTGAATCGGGAACTCCCAAAAACCGTTGCCCTCCTTGAATGGAAGAATTGGATTGAATGTGAATCCCATTTCAGGAATAGGAATCCAAACCGAACTTCCGCCAATACTGTCCCTGGGGAAAACAACTACTGGAAGATTGATCGCGATAGTTCCTCTGATAAGCGGAGGACGAAGTTTATAATTTTGGAACTTGGTCTCTTTTCCAGTGAAAGTTCCGTCATCATCAATTTGGAAATTGGAATTATTAGTCTTTCTTGCTTCACTACCTCCTTTCGGTGAAATATTCATTTCCACAATTTGGGCTTCTGAATATTCCGTGAGTATTATAATGCATAATAGGAGAAATTTCCACATTTCATTTTTCTTTTTTTTCGGATGCAATACCACCAAATCTTCGCTGCCTTCCTGCATATGATATTATAGCTCTACACAATTCTTTTTCATCGAAATCGGGCCAATAGAGGTCAGTGAAATATAGTTCTGTGTATGCTGTTTGCCATAAAAGGAAATTTGATAATCTCAGTTCACCACTAGTTCTTATAAGCAAATCGGGATCGGGGAAACCAACTGTATAAAGGTTTTTCTCGAAATAAGACTCATCGATCTCATCCGGGTGAATTTCGTTAGCGGCAACTTTTTCTGCAATTTTCTGCACAGTATCAACAATTTCTGCACGACCGCCGTAGTTTAGTGCAAGATTTAGCGTCAATCTGCTTCCATTAGCAGTTCTTTTCATCGCTTTTCTTAGAACTATTTTCTGAGGTACTGGAAGTTGTTCGAATCTCCCAAAAACCTGAAGTTTAACGCTATTTTTGACAAGATCATCCAATTCTTTCAACGTTGAATCCTTAAGAAGTTTCATAAGTGTTAAAACCTCGTCTTTAGGACGTCGCCAATTCTCTGTGGAGAATGTGTAAAGAGTTAGAACTTTGACATTCACCTGTGGCGCAAATTCAACGATTTTCCTTACTGTGGCGACACCTGCTCTGTGTCCATCGTTTCTGGGAAGGTTCCTTTTCTTTGCCCAACGTCCGTTGCCATCCATAATGATCGCAATATGAGCGGGAATTCGCTTTGGAGGCAATTCATTTATTTGATCCACAAGTATATCGAGTTCTATGTTTTCTTCTTTTTTATCCATTATCTCTACCAGTTAATATTTCCCATGAAGTCATCGATACCGATTGCAACTGCTTGTGCTACTTTTTGCTTGAACATATCTGTTTTAAGTAACTTTTCCTCGTCAGGATTGCTAATGAATGCAGTTTCGATTAGCACAGCGGGCATAAAAGTGCCATACAAAACGTAAAATCCGGCTCCGGCAGGTCCTCGAGCTCTTAGTAAAACTTTCCTTGTTAGTTCCTTTTCGAGAGTGTATGCCAGGATGCTGCTCTCTCTTTGGAATTCGCTTTGCATCATATCGGTCATAATGTAAGCTAACTCGTCGAGATTATTAATTATAGGGTTATCCTCGAGTAGAAGAGATTTATTCTCGAGAGCTGCTGCGGCACGAGCATTGTCTGTTTTTGCCGGTGAAAGGTAGAAAACCTGCAGACCATTGGCATTCCTAGAAGGTGAGGCATTGCAGTGAACTGATACGAAGAGATCTGCATTTAATTTATTTGCCATGCGTGTTCGACGAGCAAGCGGAATAAATACGTCTCCTGTGCGAGTTAGCACAACCTGGTATCCAAGTTTTTCTAACTCTGCCTTTAACTTTTTTGATATTGTAAGCGTAATGACCTTCTCATACGTGCCATTAAGACCTATTGCTCCCGGGTCTCTGCCACCATGACCCGGATCTATCACTATTAATTTTTTCTTCTTACGAGAACCGTTGCTTCTATCATCAAAGGATGATATTTCGTATCGAGTGTGGTGTTTTGGGTTTGGATATTTGAGTTGCTTCTCTTTCCTTTTATTTGAGAGCATATCTTTAAGGTCTGGAGTAGTCTTTTTCAGTGAGATACTATCCGCCGAAATGTAAAGTTTGCAGTTATTGGCAATACTAAAGCATTCGAAAAAACCTGTCAATGGAACAAAGAAACCTGCAGGTTCAAGACGTGTTGGTAATCCAAGATTATAAACTTCACCATCTATTGTTATAAAAGGATTTTCCATCGAAAAGACCACTTTAGATCGGAGGAAATACATCGACTCCTTGAACGTCGCGGCATCAAACGATCGAGAGGAACCTCCGATTCGCATAAGTTGGTCGGTAGTTACGTATCTGAAACCATCTAAGGTCGTAGGAATCATAGATCCTGCGTATTCGTCGTCGACTACAACATCGATCGCTTACACACAGAATAACAATCCAAACAATAGGGTTAATGTGAGAACTTTCCTCATACTTATATTTTAGACTTTTGAGAGCTTTAAATCAAGTGGTAAGACTAATAACTTATTTTTCTACCAAGAAAAATTTTAATCGTTCGCCAATTCAGTTGCCGAATGTATGCATAACGATATTAAATGAGGGATTTGAAGGCTATTTTTTTACATAATACCCGATGTCAATTGTCATATTTTAGACAAGTTAATTTCAGCGTGCAATATAATCAGTCGGGTGAATAATCCATAATCTCGGCTAATTTTGTCATTCCCCTTTCGAAATGTTCTGATTCAATAAATAATACCCATCCACCTATAGAATTACTAAGCCAATCCGGTTTCTCAGTCACTTTATCAGTAGGAATATATTTAGCTGTAATATTAAGCTCCTCCATCGCATCAATCGATTTCTTTGCCAGTTCTATGTCGGTGAAATGCAACACCGGAATTAACTTTTTTGAATCGTTCATGTTTGATCCTCCTTAATAAACCGAGATGTTTTGGACATTTCTTCTGAAAAATCAACTTTTCCCAAACTATTACAAAAGAAAAATATTGCAACCTGTATCCTCATATATGAAATTCATTTTATGAAAGTAAAAGTTGCCAGAAGCGCAGGATTTTGCATCGGCGTTAAGCGTGCGGTAGAGATGGTCCTTCGCATTGCGGACGAACATAGAAAATGCAAGATATATACGTTAGGCCCACTTATACATAACCCGCAAACAGTAGCTATGCTCGAGGAAAAAGGAATATCGGTCCTCGATGATATTTCAACTACGGAGAAAGGTGACATCGTTGTTATACGGTCACACGGTATTAGCCCAGTGAGACGCTGTGAACTTAAATCTGCAGGACTTCACCTATTCGATGCAACATGTCCGAAGGTTGCCTATGTTCATAGAATTGTTAGAGAATACTCAAGAATGAATTATGCTGTCGTTATTGTCGGCGACAAGAATCATGCAGAGGTTGTTGGAATTATGGGCGAAACTTCGGGACCAGTTGTTGCTGTTAATAATCTATCGCAAATATCGAATCTTCCACAATGGGAAAAAGTTCTTGTTGTGGCTCAAACAACTATGGATAACCGTACTTTCCAATCTATTGTGGCTGAAATTTCAAGAAAATACGATAATGTCTTTGTAAAAAACACTTTATGCTCTGAGACATCTTTCCGACAAGAGGAAATCGAGGAATTAGCTAAAGATGCAGATGTATTTGTGGTTATCGGCGGTAAAAACAGCGCTAATACCAAAAGATTACATAAATTGGCAACAGAAACGGGACATCCAACTTATTGGGTTGAAACTGCTGGAGAACTTAAATTTATCAACCTTGAAAAAATCGAGCGAGTTGCGGTAGTTGCTGGAACATCCACACCCAATTGGATTATCGCAGATGTTGTCGAGATGCTTGAATCTATAAACAAGAGGTTCCAGTTGCCGTGGCGATGGCGATGGTTAAAAAATTTGGCTTACTCGATTCTAAGAGCAAATCTTTACACTGCATCGGCAGTATGGTTATTAATTTTTGCTTTGTCCCAAAAATTAGCC
>JAUXEQ010000026.1 GCA_030620455.1 bacterium
AAGGATTCCAAGCGGCAATATGCGAGGCTTGGGCTTGTTTATAATTCAATTTAGCCACCTTAACATTTGGACCTCTTTCTGTGGCAATATTTTCTGCTTCAGATAAAGTTAGAATTGATTGTTCCTGTGAAAGTAATACACCACAAAGCAACACAATTATTGATATAATTAATAGGACTCTCAACATCTCCTCCCGGTTTTATCTTTTCCCATGTCCACGTCCAACTCTAACCCTAATTTGCGGTCGTTTAGAACCTTTCATAGAAGATGAATCCTTGCCAAAAACCTTCATTCGAATAGGTCGAACCGGATCGCCGTCCTTAAGCCCCCGTAAAGCCTTAAAAGGTCCAGTTACTATACTATCGTTTTCGTCCAAACCATCGAGAATCTCGATAAATTTATCATCAGAGTCACCAGTCTTTATCTTAACTTTATTGGCAAATCCATTGGAAACCTTAAATACTCCTTCTCCCTCGATCGATGTCACAGTGTCTTTGTATGCTACGACCGAGGATAAAGGAATAGATAGAACACTATCAAGGATTGCAGTTGTTATTGTAACAGTAACCGACATACCCGGACGTATTTGCGGACTAGGTTTCTCTACTGCAACATCGACAAGAAAAGATGCTCTGCTCTCAGAGTCGTATGATTGCATTTGTCCTGTCTTTGCCTGATGAGAAACGTAAACCACTTTCCCGGTGAAGAAAGTGTCTGGAAATGCATCTAACTCGATTTTTGCATCCTGACCAATTTTCAGATCAACTACATCCGCTTCGTCCACCTCAATTTTTGAGAGAATATTGGCATGTTGAGCTATTGTCATGATAACGCTCCCGGGATTATTCATAGTTCCCACCACAACGAATTCGCCCTCCTCAGCTTTTATCGAGGTTACAATTCCATCTATTGGCGATTTAATGGTTGTCATATTCAACTGTTCCCGTGCATCGCGAACAACCGCAGAGTGGGATACAACCTCATTTTTTGAAGACTCGAGTTGAGCCTTATAAACCTCATTGTTAGTTTGAGCCTCAAGAAGATCATCCTCGGATATTGCACCAATCTTCTTTAATTCCTCCGATTTGCGTAATTGGTTTTTGGCTCTATTATAATTAGCCTCGAATTGTCGAACTCTGGATTCCGCAGATCTAAGATTTGAAAGGGATTGTTCTAACTTTGCTTGGAACCTGTTATCCTCGAGAACTACAAGACAATCCCCGACTGAAACGGTATCACCCTCCTCGATATATAATTTGATAATTTTTTCTGAGACTTCAGCAGAAATATTCACGTCACTTTTCGGTTCTATATTACCAAAGGCGACAACTGTAGATTTAATGGTATGTTTTCCCATCGTTTCAATGTTCACAAGCTTTGCGGAGGAACGACCTTTAACCGCAAACATACCGATAACGACTACAATAACAATTACAATAATAATACCTAAAATAATCCAAATAATTTTTTTCATGGTTCACTCACCTTGTATATTGACCACTTGCCTGAAGTTGCAGCTGGTGCAACCGAGCAATCTTTAATAGTTTCGCACACAATATATGATGCATCGTATTTTCTTGCGAGTTTAATCTTTTGACCAATGGAAAGTTTATTGTAATATCTCTCTAAATTTTCTGGCTTAGCTTGCTTAGCAGTAGCATTTTTCGGTAAATAATTCCACAATCTCTCATACCATGCAATAGAAAATTCAGAACTATAAATTGCTGTACAACCGCTTTTCCAGTCGAAAACAACACCTCTTTGTGAATAAACTCTGAATCCTGGTTCCACTGGAGGAACAAGAAATATCTCGGATTTAGTCGTTATTTCTTTTGCTTTGTATTGAATTTGAACCCAATCGTCGTTCTGGACTCTAAAAATGCCACCTATAGTCGCTCTTGAAATCCCAATAACTAATATAGCAAGCAACAGAAGTTTTTTGTTTCTCGTTAGAACAAGAAATATCCCAGAAATCCCCCAAAGACCGTATTTAAGCAACAATTTATAGTCTATGTATGTTATACTTTTTAGCAATGAATCACTATCTAATCTTAGAAATATTGTTGGGATACTCAAAAGAAATAGCAGTATAATCAAACCAGCAATAACGTATTGCCAAAGCTTTCTCTTAACAAAAAGCCCCAACAATCCAAACTGTATCAAATTCGGCTGTACACCAAAAATTCCAATAGACATAACCGCTTGAGCTGGCGAATTGATATTATCAAATACCCATCGGACAACAAAAGGCATAAACATAATTACAATAAAGACAGTGCTTCTGAAAAGCTGCAGCCTGATAATTGAGGGTATAACTACAATTTCAGAAAATAATGTGCTTATCAAACAAAGAAATCCTACGGAAATTAAAAGAGGAACAAACCATTTCTTTGTTGAATTGAAATATCTTTTTATAGCCATAATGCCAATAACAAAAAAAGAAATAAATGACAGCCATAAAGTTCCTAAAGCTGATGGGAATATTTCTGTCGCAGATCTAATTCTGATAACATTAAGCCATAATTTAAAAAAATCGGGTGGCTCGAAAATATTAGAACTTAAAATCATTGCCAATACCGGTGTGGAAATTGCCAGAGTAATTAAACCGTAAAGTAAAATTTGCCAGTACTTCCGTTGAAATATCAGATAAATTCCCCAAAAAATTACCGCTGGGACAATAAACATACCGTGAAAATTCATACCTATTCCCAGCATAACAGCGGATATGAGCGTTTTACTTTGCAAAAGGAAATATATAGCCAAAATAGCACATAATATCCCAGGTTGCTGATGACTAAAAGAGCCATACCAACAAGCTGCACCCAATACAGGCAAATAATTTCCCGCGAAAATTATACCTGCGAATATTGCATATTTGTAATCGCCGATTATTAGCTCCCAGAGCAGAAGGAGTGAGTAAAATATTGCAATTTGGAATAATACATATGCAATAATCCAAACTGAAAGGAGCCAGTGATCAGGTATTTGAAATGCTGCAAGCACATTAAAAAATATAGAACAACTCCCAAAATCGTTTGCAATAGGATCGGAACCAAAAGTAGCACTACCCTCGAGATATCTTATCAGAGGAATATACAATTCTTGATTCCCCATATCTACCGTTGGATGCACGATCAGTATCTGCGCAATTGTGAGAACAACTGCGAAAAGTAGTATCTTTCGCCAGTTCCAATTACTTTGAGGCATTTTCCAGTTCCTTTTTGAATAAATTTGCAGTATAGGAATCAATTGCGCAGAATCTTACTTCTTTCAATGTCTCGGGTTTATCGATAGTCGATATAATTTCGTCAATAATAATTCTAACACCTTCTTCTTTAGGATATCCATATATACCTGTGCTTATTGCAGGTAATGAAACCGAACTTAGTTTCAATTCTATAGCTTTTTTAATAGAATTACGCACAGCATTTCTAAGCTTTTTTTCTTCGTTGCCTTCACCCCATATCGGTCCGACAGCATGAATAACATATCTTGCGCAAAGATTCCCCGCCGATGTTATCGCAATTTGACCCACCGGAACATTTCCATGTTCAGATATCCATCGATGAGATTCTTTGGCAATCTGCTCACCGCCCTTAGTTAAAATTGCAGCTGCAACACCACCACCATGAGCTAATCGAGAACCGGCTGCATTAACAATCACATCGGATTGTTCATCGGTAATGTCGCCGAGAACCGCTACCAAATCGACTTTGCCTATTGTTACACGTTTTAATTCCCTCATGGGAAATCCTTTTCTAAAAACGAGTTGAACCGATGTTAAACTATTTCAGTCGGAAAGGATAACAAAATATTGCAAAATATCAAGAGTCATTGTAAATTTAAATAAATAAAGGAGGATTTATGGCTGAAAAAACAAGTATAAATATCGTGGGAATAAAACAACGCTGGGATAGACTTAGGGGGTATCTTTAACCTGCCGGAAATGCAAAGTCGAATAAGTGAACTCGAAGAAGATTTATCTCAACCAGACGTCTGGAACGATCCTCAAAAGGCACAGAAGTTGTCTGAGGAGAGAAAGAGATTAACACAAACGGTAGAACGTGCTGAAGCACTGAAAAACAGAATAAAAGATGCTGAAGTACTAATCGAGTTATTTGAGCCTGGAAGCAAAGATTATACAGAACTGGAATTAGAATTTTCTGAAATAACGCACGAACTTAGGGAATTTGAAATTCAAAGTTATTTATCCGAGCCTGAGGATAAAGGTGAAGCTATAATGGAGATCCACTCCGGAGCCGGTGGAACCGAGGCTCAAGATTGGGCGGAAATGCTTCTTAGAATGTACCTCAGATACTGCGAGAGAAAAAAATGGAGTGTCAATGTTGTGGACAAACTGGATGGTGACGAAGCGGGAATAAAATCTGCAACTCTCGAGATTAAAGGTGAATTTGCATTCGGATATTTGAAATCGGAAATTGGAGTTCACAGGTTGGTAAGAATTTCGCCGTTCGATTCCAATCGTCGAAGGCATACATCCTTCGCCTCGGTTTTTATTTATCCCGAAACAGAAGAAATTGAAAAAATTGAGATCGATGAATCCGATCTTAAAATCGACACCTTTCACTCCTCTGGACATGGTGGACAAAATGTCAATAAATTAGAAACCGCTGTTAGGATAACGCATATACCTACAAAAACTGTGAGCAATTGTCAGGCAGAACGAACACAGCATAGGAACAAAGAAGTTGCGATGAAACTCCTCAAGGCAAAGCTTTTAGCGCTAAAAAAGGCTGAGGAGCAAGAGAAACAAGATGAGATCGAGAAATCTAAGAAAAGAATCGAATGGGGAAGTCAAATTAGAAGTTACGTGCTGCATCCGTACAAAATGGTCAAGGATTTGCGAACGAGATACGAGACATCGCAAGCGGAATCTGTATTAGATGGTGAAATAGAGGGATTCATACAGGCATATTTGAGCTGGGGAGCAGAATAGATATTGGATTTGAAATGTCAGATACTTGAAACAGTTAACTAATCTATTTCACAATTATTAGCGTAAAAATATTATTCGATTCGATTTTGTTTTCCCATTGGATGTTGCACGAACGATGTATACACCGGATGAAACGGAGTTATCGGGTTTCCATGTATATGGAGCGTGATTTTGTTCGCATAGCAACCGACCGTTTAGAGCAAGAATCTGCAATTTAGAATTTTCTGGTAGATCGAGCTTGCATGCGGAATTGAATGGATTAGGATAAAATATTATCTGGAAATCATCGATGGATTCGACTTTCTCTTCAGTAATTCCAGCACCTAAACCCAAAGAATCCGTTTTAAGGATAAAAGCACCATTGCTATAGTCACCTATGCTTAAGAAGCCTTTATCGGAGGTTTGAATTATACAATTTCCATCTAATTTATCGTATCCTTTTAACGCATTTCTGCGCCAAAAAACATCGCCATTTGAGAAAAGTTTTAGCATTGCATGTTCAGTGCCTGCGCATGCATATCCTCCATCGGTGGTTGTGCATATCGATCGAAATCCAACATCAAAATATTTCCCGAGATTATAAAACCTTGTCCATATAGTGTCACCATCCCAATTAAGCTTTAAAAGCCAACAATATTGTGGTCTAAACGAACAGGTTCCTCCTGCAACAATAATTGCACTATCTGCGGATAATGTTACAGAATAAGCATAATCATTACCAGGACAGCCATACGGTCTAATCCATATCGGTACGCCTAAGGAATCCGTTCTTAAAACATAGACATCCTGACTTCCTGACCCGAATAAATAGGAGTATCCTACTATAACAAAACCACCATCAGGTGCTTGTACAATTGATCTTCCAACAGCCCACGGATATGTTTTAGTCCAAAGCGTGTCTCCGTCTTTATCCAACCTTAGCAATAGCAATAGACTATCAACTCCGTATCTAATAGAATAAGTATACCCAACAACGGCAAAACCACCATCAGATAACAGTACAGCTCCGTGTGCAAAGTTATAGTTAATGGAGTTGTACGAATATGTTTTATCCCAAATTACAGCTCCATCTATATCGACTTTAAGCAAATGAACCACACTGGAACATGGAATGACTGTATAGCTTGTGATTAAAAAGCAACTGTCATCGGTTTTCACAATTGAGTATGCTCGATCACCACACCAATGAGTATACTCACCGAAAGTCTTTGTCCAAACTGAATCTCCATGCTCGTCGATCTTCGTTAGAACATTTCTCCCGACCGCTAAATAATTACCTTCATATGTTTGGACTACCGATTGTCCTCTCACATTTTCAGAATAATACTTTAACCATCCACCAGAAGCAAAATGTGCAAACCCTAATACAACAAGTAGAATTATAATCTGTTTCTTCATGTTCATATCCTCCTTCGGTTTAAATTCTTGAAATGACATATGAATTTAACTGAAAATTCACAATTTCCAAGCTAATACTATATATTTCAAAACATTATGTCAACCTATAGCTTTCTCCAATTTAATTCTCTAACTCAAAATCCTAATCTTTTGAACCCCTCATCCTAAATCCTTCTCCCCAAGGAGAAGGACTTACATAGGTATTGGAATTATTTCTCCTCTTTCCTATGGAGATTTTTAATTCTAAAAGATTTTATGCCTAATAAGTAATTGAAATCAAAAATACATTTTTATTATTGTAAATTTTAGGTCACACCTATTATAATAGAATTTATTTTCGAGAGGATTTGTCCTTAGTTAAGATTGCTTATTTCGATTAGATAAAAAAGTTTTGGAAGGAATGTTAAATGCCCAGGGGATATTTACCAGACGAGTATACAAAGGGTCAAAAGGTATACGATGCTAAAATCGTAGGAAGGCTTCTAAAGTATGCCAAACCATACATAGGCTTGATGATTATCGCTTTTTTCCTGTTGATTATGTCTTCAGCGATCGAGGTGTATCTTCCCACATTGAACCAGAAAGCAATTGATAAACATATAGTTCACAACAATATACTACTATATTTTGGGTCTTCCGATACATTGAGGGACAGATTGATAGATCGCTATGGCGGTGGGATGTTTATCGCAGGACAGGACTCCTTTATAATCAACGGTAATATTTTAGATAAAAGCGATCTCAAGAGAGCCCAAGATTTGGGTGCAGTTCTTCCAGTTAAATTCCTGATTATAGATTTTAAGAATACTCCAGTCGATCTTAGAAGTAAAGTAAAGAAAATAATAGATTCAAACGATAGGCTTTTCATAAAACTAAGGGGGAAAGCCGGCGAAACCCTTGAAGCAGCGCCGAGTAAAAATTTCTTCTTTCCCAGCAAAGTTAGCAAAAAAGCTCCCGATTATGCGTTATCATACGGGAACAAGATGAAATTACCTCGTGAGGAACTAAAAGTTCTGATGTCCGGTGATATTAGAGGTATAAGCAAGATTGCATTAAAGTACTTCATACTGCTAATAATTTCGCTTGTAATACTTTTCTTTCAGATCTATACGCTTAATAAAGTAGCCCAAAATACAATGCACGATGTTCGAGTAGACATCGTATCTCATCTTCAAACTCTGTCTCTGAAATATTTTGATAAAAATCCCGTAGGAAGGCTTGTAACCAGAGCAACAAACGATGTCAATACGCTTTCTGAGATGTTTACCTCTGTTGTAGTAAATTTGTTAAAGGATTTGATTGTAGTTGTCGGTGTTGGAATAATTCTCTGTCTAATGAATTTAAAACTTGCACTGATTCTTTTCATTATAATGCCTTTGTTTTTCCTCGTAACAACTTTCCTAGGAAACAAATTCCGTTCCGCATATAGGGAACTAAGGAAATCATTAGCGATACTTAATGCTCGAATCTCTGAAGACTTTGCAGGTGTGAGAATCATTCAGTCGTTTATTCAGGAAATCAATGCGTTCATACGTTTTGATAAAACTAATATGAATTATTTCAAATCGAGCATGAGAATTCTTTTAGTTAATGCAATTTTCCGACCTATTATCTCGTTGTTTAGGTACTTTGGGGTTGCTCTCATACTATGGTATGGAGGTGGACAAGTTATACAGGAGTCTATGTCGTTGGGTATGCTTGTGATTTATTTGGCTTACCTCGAGATGTTCTTCCGACCAATTATTGGAATCTCAGAAAAATATGCAATAATGCAATCGGCAATGGCATCATCGGAGCGTATTTTCTTACTTCTCGACACCGAACCAGATATAAAAACCAAAGAAAACGCGTATTTACCGGATGAGGATCAAATTCGAGGAAAAGTAGAATTCAAAAATGTATGGTTTGCATACGAGGATAACAATTGGGTATTAAAGGATGTTTCTTTTGTAGTAGAACCGAGTGGGACTATTGCGTTAGTTGGTGCTACTGGTGTAGGAAAAACAACAATTACTTCTTTAATCTCGAGGCTTTATGACGTGCAAAGAGGACAAATTCTTGTGGATGACATCGATATTAGGAACTGGGACGTTAATACACTTCGAAGAACCATAAGCATTGTTTTGCAGGATGTATTTCTTTTCTCAACGAATATTAATGAAAATATACGCCTTTACGATGAAAAAATAGAAGATCATTCAGTAAAGTCCGCATCTCAGGTTGTCAATGCAGATGAATTTATAGATCAATTGCCAAAAGGTTTCGAGGAACCTGTGGCAGAACGTGGAGCCACACTCTCCGCAGGTCAAAGACAATTAATATCCTTCGCAAGAGCTTTAGTTTTTAAACCGAAGATATTGATACTCGATGAGGCTACAGCTAATATCGATACTCATACCGAGAAACTAATACAAGACGCAATCTCGGTGATGTTATCCTCGAGAACATCGATTGTTGTTGCACACCGATTGTCTACGATCCGGAAAGCGAATTTGATTTTAGTAATGCATCACGGTAGGATTGTTGAACGCGGAACCCATGAAGAGCTGATGCAAAAGAAGGGCTACTACTCCAAACTTTATAAACTCCAATTCCAAAGCAACATTGTAGCCTAAGATTATATTCTATCGATCCTGCAAAATAATGTATAATTTTCAATTTATGTTTATACAGGAACTGATATAAATTATCTCTTCTATCTTACAGGTACATATTGATAATACTTTCATTAACTCGATAATTAATCAAAAAACTCCTCGAGTAAAAAGGGAAATATGCGTCAAAACGCTCTCGACACCCTCTCCTTGGGGAGAGGGTGACTCCGACTTTAGTCGGAGTCGGGTGAGGGGATGAATGTAATCCTACTAATAATAATTGAAAACAGTGGAAAAAATAGAAATGAAGATATTCTCATACTATAGACTCGATGCCTTGACAAGCAAAGTAAATCTGATATCTTGCCAATATGAAATTCGATATAGTATTATTTCTTTCTGTTCTAATACTGTCCGTAATAGGAATCCTGCTAATTTATTCGGCGGTGGTAGATACACCGCTTAGAGCTCTTTATCTACGTCAATCTGCATTTTTACTACTGGCTTTTGGAAGTATGTTTTTAATATCTCGAATACCACTGCGTGTCCATGATGGTCTAGCATACATTTATTATATCGTTATTTTGCTAATGCTTATCGTAGTCATGCTTCAAAGAGGAAATGTCCATAGGTGGCTCGTATTAGGACCGATAAGACTTCAACCGTCTGAATTCTCTAAGTTAGCAATGATATTTGTACTCGGAAGATGGCTGAGAGATCACATCCGAGAAATAAATTCATTTAAAGTTATTTTAGGTTCGTTTTTAATTATGCTACCACCGTTTGTTTTGGTAATAATGGAACCAGATTTAGGTTCTGGAATTGTTTTTTTAGTCATCCTGTTTATCATGCTTCTTGCTGGTGGAGCTCGATTTGTATTAATCCTTCTGTTGCTGAATCCTTTAATTGCAATGATAGCTGCATTTAATAAAATTGCATGGGTTGCTTATTTTATATTGCTAATTGCCACTTTGATAAAATATAAGACTCGGTTTGCGATGTTCTTTGTCACTGTGACGATTGCAATAATAATGGGGTCTGCAACTCCGTATGTGTGGGCTAAATTGCATCCATATCAACGGCAGAGAATTAAGGTTTTCTTTAATCCAACGCACGACCCGTTTGGCGCAGGATATCAATTAATCCAGAGCAAAATTGCAATAGGTGCTGGCGGATTGACGGGGAAAGGATTTATGAAAGGAACGCAAACTCGTCTTCAATTTCTGCCAGCTAAGCATTCCGATTTTATTTTTGCTGTTTTAGGAGAACAATTTGGTTTTATTGGTTCTATAATAATTATTTTCCTATATTGGGTAATTATATGGCGGGGTTTGACAATCGCAAAGAACTCTCGAACACCGTTTTCTTGGATGGTTTCACTGGCTATTGTGGGAATGTTAACCTTTCAGGTTTTCATTAACATAGCCATGACAGTAGGATTTGCGCCAATAACCGGTATTCCTCTGCCTTTTTTATCATCCGGGGGATCATCACTTGTTGTATTTTGGTCTGCGGTAGGTATTCTTATGAGTATATATTCCCAAAGGATAGAGCAATGATAAAATCCATTAAACGATCCATTGTGGCAATCATTATCGGACCTCTTGTATTAGCTTTTCTATGGTTTGGTGGATTACCTCTTTCAATACTCTGTGCTTTAATAGGTATAGCTCTCATTCTTGAGTTTGCAACGCTTACCGACAGAAAATTATTTTGGTGGCAATATGCGTTGATGTGCCTCGCAGTTGTTATATGGCATTATATAATTTACACAGGCAACACTTATAAGTTGGAATTTCTCCTCGGTGTTTTTATTGTTATATTCTCATCCGAATTGGCACACATGAAAAATAAAGGAACAATTGAACGCGTTGGACAGATGATTTTTCTTATTGTTATAGGTGCACTATTAACATCGACCGCACCGTTGGTAAGAGCGTATAGCCCACAGTGGGCTGTTTACACTGCAATTTTAGTCTGGATTGTTGACACTGCAGCATATTGGGGAGGCTCGC
>JAUXEQ010000228.1 GCA_030620455.1 bacterium
ATACTCACTCCAACTGGGAACCATGTGTAATATTTTCCATCTATCTCCTTAATTGCAAAGTAATTATTACTTTCCAGAATATCTTTATATTCATTCAGATCAATATTTCCTTCATTTATAATGCTTAAAGTCGTATAAATAGACCATCTGGAATCGAAAGAGGTTATGTTCTTGCTAAACAAATAGACCAGAAAAACAACACTAAAAATAAATAAAGAACATAATTTCGAATTAATTTTCATATTCTTTCATTTCTCTAAGTCGTAATTTAATTACATTCATCAATATCTATAATCCTACTCGAGAAATATGTCAAGACTATTCTCTCCATTGAAACATAATTAATCTTTTCGAATTTATGTGCGTAAAAAAATTCTTTCAAGTTCGTGTCTGGTAAATTTTACAAGTGAAGGTCGACCATGAGGACAGTGATACGGGTCATCTGTCGTGAAAAGCTGATCAAAAAGCGCTTCTATCTCTTCCTGCGATAATTTTTGACCTGCCCTAATTGCTGAATGACACGCAATACTTGCCGCAAATCTTTTTATAATATCAGGTGGTTCCTCTGTGACGTATTCTGACATATCCTCAAGTATTCCCCTGATAATTTCAGAGTAATCTGTGGATCTTAGGAATGGTGGTATAGATTTAATCAGAACTTTATTGGGTGGCTGGATTTCTATTTCAAAGCCAATCGATGATAAAAGCTCCAAACGATCCTCAAGAAACGAAACCCAACTTAGAGAAATCTCAAATTCTTCAGGGAATAATAGCCTTTGTCCTAAAATATCACCTCCACCAAATGCAGACAATATTCTCTCATAAAGTATCCGTTCATGAGCAGCATGTTGGTCAATTATATACATACCATCGTTGGCGGGAACAACAATATATGTCTCTGAAATCTGTAAGAAACTTTGCTGCGAATCTGGTCTAACCTTATCGATATCACCCAGTGATGAAATAGCTTCGAGTATTTCCTGCTCAAACTGCTGTGGCTTTAGAGATACTGTTTTTAGAGTGGTTCCCATAACAAAATCAAATTTTTGCTGTGTATTCTCAAAAGAAGTTAAAACCAAAGGTCTCGGTTGAACTGCAGGAGATGCTTTATTTCCAACAGCTATAATTATGGTTTTATATACAACACTAAAAATTACCTCTTCTCTCCGGAATCTAACCTCAAGTTTTGACGGATGAACATTTATGTCGACAAGTTCCGGTTGGGCTTCAATGAAAAGATATAGTACAGGATGTCTTCTCGAAGGCAAAAAATCTGCATATGCTTTTTTAATGGCGACGCTAATTATTCTGCTTCGGATAGGTCTGTTATTTAAATAAATATATTGCTCCTTTGAATTCGTTCTATTAAGCGTTCTATCCCCAGCATACCCAAAAATCATATAGTCGTCATTCTGACTATCGAATGGCAATAGTTTTTCAATTATCTCATGTCCAAAAATCTGCACAATCCTCTGAATATAATTCTCTGCAGCATTTAAAAAAAACATCTCATTCCCGTTATGCTCTAATCGGAAAGTAATATGAGGATTAGCAATAGCAATTTTTGTAAGCCAATCGAGACAGGCATTAAGTTCCGATCGATCTGATTTGAGAAACTTTCTTCGGACTGGAATTTTGCTGAAAAGTTCTTTAACAACAAGAGTTGTGCCTAATTGTGCACCAACCTCACCTTGTTCAATCAGTTCACCGTGATCGATAATAATTCTGAATCCGAGCTCGTTCTTTTTTGGACGAGAAACGATTTCGAAAAACGAAACCGAGGCTATCGATGGCAACGCTTCACCTCGAAAACCGAGTGTATTGATCGAACTAAGATCCTCAAAATCCTTAATTTTGCTTGTAGCATGTCGTTCTACTGCAAGAACCACATCTTCAGGTTCCATCCCATCTCCATTATCAACAACCTGAACAAGCTTTTTCCCACCTTCTTCAATTGTAATCTCAATAAATGATGCATTAGCATCGATTGAATTCTCAACTGCTTCCTTAACTACAGAAGCCGGACGTTCTACAACCTCACCAGCAGCTATTCTGTTTGCAACTTCGTCCGGTAGTTTTATTATTTTTGTCATTTTTATTGGCTCGAATCTGAGTTTATAAGCAGAATTTTCCTCGCTTTTTCTGCTAATATGTCATCGTTTGAATTTTCAATAACAGTTTTCAACAAGCGATTGGCATCTGATTTCAATGAGTCAAATGCAGCATAAGCTTGCGCCATTCTGAACAAAAAAGACAGTGTAAGGTTTTGACAATCAAGCTTTTCAATTTCTCTCATCATAATACATGCGTTACTTATATACCCATTATCGAGAGACTCACTGCAACCATAAGTTAGAATTTTACATGCGAAATCCGAATTTTTTATTGACATATTAAGCGTTATACTTGCAGCGGAATCCCCTAAACCCATACTCCACAGATTATTAACTAGACATTCTGTGAAATCTATGAATAAGGGATTTTCTGGATTTATTATGCTTAATCGCTTGTTTAAAAGCGTAACAGATTTATTATAATCCTCTATTTTACTGTAGCTCATAGCCATTTCAAGAATTGCGGAATCCGCAATTGTGGTTCCAAAGTATTTGTCCTTAATTTTTGACAAAACAACTATGCTCTTTTCAATATTCCCATCAATTTCTCTATGCCATCTGCCAAAAGCCAACATTGCGGCTGGCACCCACGGATAGTCCATAACTTCAACCAATTCATCGAAAATGTCTAAAGCACTAAGTGTATCATTCTTTTTTAAATTAATAGTAATTAAGCTAAGCAAGGCTTTAGCCCATAATGAATCGCTGTTTGTAGATAAAAAACGAGCTTTTGTATAAAGATATATTGCATCCTGCTCTCTCCCAATTTCTTCGAACTGTTGACCAATTTCCAGTGCTAAAAGTCTTGCTGTTTGTCTTTCGGGTCGCTTGTTAAGGAAACCATCAAAAATTTCAATTGGATCATCATACACACCCATTGCATATTTTGCTTTCTCCGCATATAGTACAATAGAATCTGAAGCATCATTTTGAAACGTCTCTGCAATTCTCAATGGAACATCAAGAATTTCTTCATACATTGCATAATCATAAAGCTTCTGTGAAAGAATTAATCC
The DNA here is from genome assembly GCA_030620455.1 of bacterium. Taxonomy (GTDB): domain Bacteria; phylum UBP14; class UBA6098; order B30-G16; family B30-G16; genus JAUWMV01. Next base: position 3,131 of record JAUXEQ010000228.1, read on the forward strand.
CAACCTAACAGTAGATGATGATCTTGAATATTTTAGCGCATATTGCTGTGCTGTGGCAATAGCTCTATTAATTTCTCTGAGAAATATTTGCGAAAGGAACATCCTATAAAGTGCTCGAGAACAATAAAATTGGCAATCCTCAAAGTATTCGTCGAATAGTCTTTCTGCGGTTCCGTATTCTCTTTGAAGAAAATAAGAGTTTGCAATAGAATATTGCACATGATCACGAAAATAAGGCTTTTCAGCAAGGGCTCTAAGTACCGATCTTGCTTCATCAAATTTTTTAATCCTTATTAATGACCA
>JAUXEQ010000290.1 GCA_030620455.1 bacterium
ACTTTTGCCACCGCTATTCGCAATAACTTTTCCAATTCCTAGTTCAGTACCAGCTATAAACTGAGTTGCAGCAGTTCCAGTTGAATCGGTAAGTGAAACACCGGGTGTTACGACTCCCTTCTCAGCATTGAAATTGACAGTGATATCTTTCTTTAAATGATTTCCAAATCTATCAAAAAGTTGTGCTTGCACGCTAGTAGAGGACATTCCATCTGCTGGAAGGCTATCTTCATCGGTCGAAATAAGTATTAATGATAAATTTCCCGGAACAACCTCGATAACGATGGAATCGGAAACAGTACCACCAACTAAAGCAATAATTGTATCGAAAGTAGAATTGGAACCTGCAGTATAGATTACCTCAGCGATTCCGCTCGAGGTATAATCTATTGGTGGTGTAATCGAACCTTTCGTAGAAAAGAACTCAACCGGCACTAAATCTGAAATTGGAAGTCCTGCAGAATCATATAAATATGCCACAACATCGAGGTCTTGAGCAACCACAACAGTTCCTGGAGGTGCTGTAAGGTCTATCCGCCAGACAGGATTAGCAATATACACTATAGAATCCCTTTGCACAACACCAGCACCAGTTCTAGCGGTTATAATTGCTGTTGTAGGATATCGAGCCGCAGTAATACGTGCTTCAGCAGTTCCGGTCGTGTCAGTTGAAGACGATGGTTCGATAGAACCGTCACTTATCTCGAATGAAACATTAACTCCTCTACTCACATAATTCCCATATAAATCAAATACTTGTGCATAAACCATTGCATGAGCGGATGAATCTGCAAATATTGTGTCGGGAATCACGTTTAGTGTTATAGAGTTAGGTTCACCGGGAATCATTTGAATAAATAACGTATCAGCCACGACAACCACACCACTTGTTTCCGCCTGTGCAACAACGGTATCCCAACCAGCAACTGTTCCTGCCATTAAGTCGACAGCAGCTCCACCTGCAACTGTAGATACGATAAACGAGTCTACGAAAGCTGTGGTTAAAGTTATCGGAATAAATGTTCCCTTTGTAGATTTAAATTTTATAAAAGTTCCGTCAGATACCGGATTAGATACACTGTCAAGAACTTGAACGGTCAAATTTGTTTTAGAGCTACCATCTGCTGAAATTCTTAGATCGGATGCAAAGAGATTTATACTCGCAGGAATTGTACCCTTAAGATAAATCGCACCCATTCCAATCGCACCTTCACATTCCACCTCAATATTCCAGAGTCCCACTCTTATACCGCTGGTATAAATATTTTTTGCAATACCATTAGTGTCTGTGAGCACAGAAGCATCCATGAATGAGCCGTTGGAAGTAGAAAAATCGACTTCTTTACCCATACTTACATGATTTCCAAATTGATCTTTAACAATCACGGTTACCATAGTTGTATCGTCATTATTCGCCCAAAGCGTATCTCTTGCGAAGTTAACCTCTAGCAAATATGGTGGTCCGGGAAGGAAATTTATCTCCATTGTATCTGTTGCAGAAAGATTATCAAGTGTATCGTAACCTGAAGCAGCTACTTTAATAGTATGAGCGAGATTAGAAGATTTGAGATAAGTTTTGGCATATCCGTTTAAAGTCCTAGAAGTGAAATTGGCATCCATTTGCATAAGAACCATAGCAGCATAGAATTCACCGTCTTCTGCCCAAAATTCTATGGGCGTAAAGTCCGAAACAGGCATTGAATTTTCATCGGTAACATAAGCTTGAATCAATAAAGAATCTCCGCCAACCTGAACCTCAGGTGGTGTTGCAGAGATAATGATGTTTCTTGGAATCGATCCAACAAGATGAATGACTATATGGTCACTTATAACACCATATGTGGCAGAAATATCCACATTTCCGGGTATAATACCTGCTTTGTAGGTCGCAGTTGCCTCTCCAGCTTCGTTAGTATAAACGACCGAAGGAAAAATTTCTCCCGATGACGCATTTAATGCTATCGTATAACCCGCTCGAACAAGATTATCAAACTGGTCGGTTACAACAATTCGCAGCAATGTTTCATCTTCGCCATTCGCGGAAAGTATTGTGTCCTCGGCTGTAATCTCTATATGAGCTGGTGGACCAGCTACAAATTCTACGTAAGCTGTGTCAACCAAAGGATTTGTCCGAGCAATAATCATGACTTCACCGGTTGTAATATCAGCTTGAAGATACGCTTCAACTTGACCATCTTTAGTATACAGTAAAATGGAATCCGGACCAGCAATTGAAGAAATAAATCTCTTTGTTTTCCCTTGATTAATATATGCTTTAAGAGACATTGCACCCAAAAGTTGACCGTGTTCAGCCCAAATCCAAACAGGCATTCCATCCGGAGCTGGAACATGAGATTCCAAAACATAAACTCTCGTAATAATTTTAATTGAATCTCTTCCGTTTGCTATTGCAGTATCTGGTGAGACTTCAAGCCTTAGGGAGGTAGATATTGGTTTTAAAAACGGGACTAATACTTCATCCCAAATATTGGGTGCAGCTGAAACAAAATCTTTAACAATAAGGGTTTCTACTATATCAGGGTCTAATGCGCCGAGAATACCTTTCCCATTAGCGTCAGTAATCAAAGACGCTTTAGTTATCAATGCTGTACCGGATTCAACATTGAATGACACTTCAACACCGGGTGCACCAGCACCAGCGCTATCTTTG
>JAUXEQ010000260.1 GCA_030620455.1 bacterium
CCACCAGAAGCTCCTCCAGCAGAAGGCGGTGCTCCTCGCAAACCACTTTGGGATACCGATTGGAGCAATACCCCAAACATTGTTGCAACATTATTATTAGCCTCGATTCTTTCCGGTTTAGTGAGTTTCCGTCGGCGTGGAGGACCGGCGCAGATGGCGTTTACTGAAGCGCACATTGTCCTTTCAGTGGCGGCAGCGCTTATGATGATGATTATCGGCAGTCAAATCGCCCGTGCTTTCGGTCTAATGGGTGCAGCTTCTATTGTAAGATACCGTTACTCACTAAAATCACCTCGTCAAGCCAGTTCATTAGTTATCGCCTTAGGAATAGGAATGGCTTGCGGTGTAGGGCTTTTTGCATTAGCTACTGTAGCTTCATTTTTCATCTTTTTGGTTTCAAATTTCTTCGAGCATATGCCGGGAGGTCTGAGACGTTTGCTCTTTGCCTCTCTTTGGAAATGGCGTCTAAGAATCCGAACTACAGATCCTGATGCAACATTGGAAAACCTTAAGAAGCTCTTTATTAGCAAGGATATAAAATATAAAATCAAACGAATTCGCGGTGAGCGTGGTCCACAAAGAGACCAAACGGAAATAGATGTGGAGCTTCCGAAAACAATAGACCGCAATTATATAGGCGATAAAATAATGTCGGATGTTATCAATCGTCTCGAGTGGAAACGCATAGAAATCAAGCCATCAGCAGTCGAGGAAATACCTGAATGAATCGTAATTTTGCATTCTTACTTATTATCGTTATAACAATTGTTTCTCTAACTGAATCAGAGCAAAATATCGATTTAGGGGTTGAATTCGCAACCGTCTGGGCATGGGAGTTTAGCGACCAAGAACCGAGCAATGCATTTATTATTCAACGGTTGAGACCAAAACTCATTGCAGATTTAGGCTACAATTTTTCCTTCAAACTAACAGTAGAACTAGAAAATGGTTTCGCACAGTTAAAAGATGCCAAATTACAATGGAAATATAACAAACAGTTAAAAATCGGAATTGGCAGGAGACGCAATCCATTCGGTTTGGAGAACATTTATAGTTTTTGGTCGATTCCGGGAGTAGATTGGTCGCTTATACACAACCTTTTCGAGGAATCTAGTCACCACGATCGCAGAATAGGTATTTGGGTGCAAGGAAAGCTTTTTCAGGAACCGTTCAAAATCAAATATGATTTTGGCTTGTATAATAGGTTCGATATATACGCTGGAGAACAAGAAACAAGCGATAAACATTTCTCCTCACAGATTGTGTATTCTCCGCAAAAATTTCTGAATGTTGTTCTAAGTCTGTCCAGCGGCATAGATATGCTCGATCTCGATCGTCGTGTAGCGTATGGAATCGGTGCAGACATTAAAATCATTGGGATCGAGATTGCAGGTGAATACGCATCCGGTGAAGATCTAATTTCCGAAACCACATCTGAAGCGGATATCGAGGGCTATCAATTCTGGGCTCGTTATGATATAGGTAGATTTCAACCATATGTGCAGCATGAGTTTTCTGATAACGGAAAGGAGAAAAAACATACATCTCTTGGATGCCGTTTCAAACTTACAAAGAATACCCGAATCAAGTTGCAGACAACCTATATCGATAAGGAAAGCGATAATCCATATAACGAATTCTGTATCAAAGCTCACGCAAAATTTTGATATTTTTTGATTTACCTGCATTAAGAAAAACATACGCTTATTGTTTTATTTCATCTCCTATTACTGTAACAGAAGGAGAAATAAGTAGTCGTAATGCAAATCAACTCTAACTAATGTGGATTTTATTTTTCATCATCTTCACCCGATTCCGACTTTCGTCAGAATCACCCTCTCCCCAAGGAGAGGGAAAAAAACGACCATTTCAAACTCCCATTTCTCCTTGGGGAGAAAGGGGTCGGGGGATAGAGGGGATTTTATTTAAACGGGCTATAAACGCTGAGCTTTCCAGCAATTTCATTCATATTATCTATAACTTTCACTTCGATAGAAACTTCCTCGGCATTTTTCCGCTGCGATAACCATTCCTTTTCCCCGTGAATCCAAATTCTATCCTGACCTTTAGCTTTAGGTTTATTTCTAAGCTCTTTAATAAACTCATCCATCGATGAAACAAATTTATCGATTGGGATGAATAATGATGGATCTATCACGCCGAAAAAATGACAGACATCCGGTGGTGCATCCTTCCCGTGCCCGTACACATTCAACCCAAACGAGCCACCAGATAGAACGCCGGAAAATATGTCGACCATAGTACCCAATCCATAACCCTTATGCCCTCCTGAAATTTCTTCTACACCTCCTAATGGCAATAATCCACCGCCAATTCGATTCAAAAAGTTATCGAGTACCAATGCTGGATCGTTGGTAGGCAATCCTTCCGCATCTGTTGCCCACATTATTGGAATAGATTTACTCTGACGGGCATACACCTCGAGTTTCCCTCGGGGAACAGTTGATGTAGCCATATCGAGAACCCATGGAAATTCCTCTTTAGTCGGTATTGCGATAGAAATCGGGTTTGTTCCGAAAGCCATGTTCTTTGCGTTTGTGGGCACAACTAAGGGAGCAGAATTGGTCATTGAAATTCCTATGAAATTTTTCTCTAACGCCATCATTGAATAATATCCAGCTATACCGTAGTGATTCGAGTTTCTAACAGTTGCAAAGGCTATGCCGCTCTTACATGCTTTGAGTATAAGTTTTTCCACTGTTTTATATGAAACGGGCTGTCCCAAACCATCGTTGCCTGTAACTAAAAGCGATACTGGAGTCTCTTTTAGGATTTCAATTTCGGCATTGGGAACCATTACACCTCTGCCAATACCGTCAACATAGCGTTTCAATCTTGCTACGCCATGTGATGCAATCCCCCTTTGGTCTGAGGCTACGAGAACATCCGCTGTTATTTCAGCATCGTGCCTTTTTATGCCGATAGAAGTGAATATTTCGACAATGAAATTTTTCAATCTACCTACAGACACTCTCCGCCATTTAACCTCTTCCATTA
>JAUXEQ010000140.1 GCA_030620455.1 bacterium
CCCTGTAGTGATAAGTCGTTCTTTAAGTAGTGTTTCAGTAAGTCCTACTGTCACTACCCTAAGCTTGTCGGCAGTTAGTTGTAGCCCGACAGTAGCTAGTATATCTCCGGTCGTAACCGAGGTTTGCTCCGATATTTCAGAAGCATTGACGAAACCGATCTCTTTTGAACTTACCATTTCTCCAAACCCGTTCAATTCATCGTGTGCGATAGCTACGCCTGTGTGTGCAACAATTGAGATATTCGATTTACAGGGAAAATTGGTTTGGAATAAACCCTCTGACTCCGACAATATCGGAGCCACCTCCCTTTTTAAGGGAGGCAAACCAGAAGAAGTCCCACTTAATAAGGGGGATGTCGCGAAGCGACAGGGGGTTTCTGCATCGGCTCAGGGGGTTATAATCTGGCAACCCGATGAAACAATCTCCAGCGGTGTCTATCTCGTGCGAGCAACGACAGATGAATGGCAAATAACCAAGCGAGTTGTATATTTGAAATAATATAGATGGAACAGCGGACTTCAGTCCGCTGCCAGTTTTTTTGCTGGTGTTTATCTGCTTCTATGGCTACAGAGTAACTAAGATTCATTGCGGTTATGGTTACCAAAGGACTTGCCTCTGCTGTTCTAGTAGTTATACTTTCGCAGCTTGTGTTCCCGTCGGAAAAGAAATACAAGATTTAACGTATTTGGCTTCTATTTACTGGCATACTTAAGTCTTCGATAATTATTATTGCAGTTGAAAAGGAATTCGAACCTATTACATTTTTCTACAATAAGCTTTTTTCTGAATTTATTATGCCGAAGGTCGTGGATAGTACGACTGTTGTCAGTTATGAAGACGTACCAGATTTACCTGAGACGGATGAGATAAATTAAATCTAAACAGTTTTCCAAATGCTTCATGAAAACAATAAAACCTATTTGCTTTTTTATTAACATTTTATATTTTCAATTCTATTAACTGAAAGGATAGTAGATTGGAAAGCTCATTAAGCGGTTTATTCAGAGGAAGAAAGCGTTTATGTCTGATAAAGGAGGCGTCGTATGCCCGATAATTTCGAACCCAAAATAGTTGGTTTTTTCTGTAATTGGTGTACATCCGTTGCTGCTGATATGGCAGGCACTTCACGAATGGAATATCCAGCCAATGTTAGACCTATTAGAGTAATGTGCTCTGGTTCCGTCGATCCAAGCTATGTGATACGGGCATTGCTTTCTGGCGCTGATGGCGTTATAATTGGTGGCTGTCATCCTGGCGATTGCCATTATATTTCTGGCAATTTTAAAGCTAGACGAAGGATAGCAATACTCAGGAAAATTTTTGAAACCTTAGGATTGGAGCAGGAGAGAATATATTTAGAGTGGATCAGCGCAAGCGAAGGTCGAAAGTTTGTTCAGAAGATTACCGAGTTTACCGAAAAACTAAGGAAAATGGGAGTTTCAGAACTAAGTCAGAACTGGGAATCATAACCTGTTTTAGTTAACTGCTTCAAGTTATAAATTTTTTGATATGACATTGAAGAATTCTACATAACACAAATCGATTATCATCAAAGCCTATCAGGGGAGGCGTAAATGGCCACAAGCGATGTTCTCACAGAACTTAGTAAAAAAGCACTAAAAGATGGAATTATCGGAGGAGTGATTACACTTAAAAGAACTGCTCCCGATGCAGCGGTTCATGCATTGATTACCGATATGGAGATGTTAGAAGATGTGGATTCAATGATTCCTTATTTTCCTGATAATTGTGCTAATTTCATAAAAAGAATTACCAAAGTAGCTCCACCCAATAAACCTATATTAGCAATACTTAAACCGTGCGAAATGCGAGCAGTTGTCGAACTAGTTAAATTAGTTCAAATACAAAACAAAAATATTATATATGCAACGTTTGATTGCTATGGAACAATTGCAAGAAAGGACTTGAAAGATAAAGAAATACCTAAATCGCAGGAATTTATTAAATCGGTTTCGGATGGAAAATTCGAGCTTCGAGAGATATGCAAGAGTTGCGATTATATACGCTCTGAAACTGCGGATATCAGTTACTTGACCTTCGAGAAGGACACTCTTATTGTTGCACAAACTGAGACGGGGAAAAATTTCCTCGAAAAATTGGAAGTTCAATTCGTTGAGTCCGCACCAGATAAGGGTTTGAAGTCTGTTTTAGATATAAAGCTTAAAGCGAAGACAGCATTATATGAGAACTTAAAGTCCGAGTGCAGCGGTACCGATAATATTTTTAAAACATTTGCTCATTGCATTAATTGCCATAACTGTATGACCAATTGTCCGGTTTGTATTTGCAAAGAGTGCTTTTTCGAGTCGGACGCAATGGATTTCGAGGGTGATGTATTCCTTGATTTGGCTTCTCGCAAAGGTGGACTTAGAGCGCCTACCGATGTTATGCTTTTCCATATAGGACGAATGGCACACATGGCTACTAGTTGTGTTGCGTGTGGTGCATGCGAGGAAGCCTGCCCAGAGGACATCATCGTTGGACAAATTTTCAAATGGATCTCCGAGAATGTTCAATCGATTTTCGAATACAAGTCCGGGAGAGATTGGGAAGAGGAGCTTCCGCTTAAGACTTTTAGAGAAGAGGAATTGGAACCTAAATAACCGGAATCTGAGAATACATGATGTGTAAAATATTTTTTTATATTGTTTACTAAATAACTAATCAATTTATAGGAGGTAATTATGCGAATTGTAATAATTTTGCTTACAGTTCTCACTCTATCTTTTTCCTTTCGATTCCCAGAGTTATTTAAAAAAACGGAGGAAATACCGTATACTCCCGGGAAAACTCTGCATGAATTTACGAGTGAATATGAAATCCGGCAGAACGAACCGGAATATCTGTATAATTATGCATGGACTGCAGCGAAAGAGGGGAAATATTTGGTCGCGGACGAGATGATTGAAAAAGCGATGGAACTTAGACCCTTAAATGCTTTTCTTCGTTATGCAGCTGGGAAAATCGCTCTTATGGAAGGTGAAAAGGAAGCTGCAAAATCGTATTTCGAACGAGCTCTTGAAAATCAATATGAATATCTCGATGCTTGGAGGGAATTAATAAAACTTGATAGAGCTTATAACTTCAATTTAGCTGAATTATACGCTGAGAAAGCACATTTGCACAACAGAGCGGATGTTGCGGATGAAGCTATTAGACTTTACAATGTTTATCTAACAGATTTTCCCGATGGAGAATATTCTATTAATTCACAGTCTGGAATTCGAAAGATGGAACTACTTAAAAATGCGATTGCGAGTCAGAAACGAAGGAAGAGCGAACGTGAAGAAAGTGAGCGTAAGCTTCAGGCTATGAGAATGGATAGATCTCAGGAGAAATTGCTATTCAGAACATCAAAACCGTATATTGTGGGATTAGCTATGACAGGTGTTAGTTCCACTGCGGAAGTAAAATTCAAAATTAAATCTTCTGCAGAAAATCGTCCCAATAGGAACTATGTTTCTTACAAAGATGAGATCACTCTTGATGAACTTACTGATAACTTTAGCGAATTTGTTTTAAGCGGTGGATATTTCAAGGGTGCATGGTTGTTTAGAGGAAATATTCATTTTGGTTCGGCAAGTTTTAGAAAAGTGTTTACCCTCGATACTGTAATCACTACAGGTGGAGAGGAAAAAGAAATAAAATTCGAGGTGGTTGGTTTCAGCACCACGCGAATGTCTGGTGAAGCGATATATAACGTATATTATGCTGACCCATTTATGGTGGTTGCTGGTGCTATTGCGGATTTAGGATATATATCACTGAATCATAAAGAAGAAATTTTCGCAAATAAATGGATTGCTGGGATAGGATTCGAAGCAGGAGCTATGGTGAAGTATGAGAGCTTTATTTTCGAAATTGGCTTTAAGAACGGATTAGCTGGTTCCAGTAAAGGCACAACATTTTTATTTGGAGGTATGTATAAATTCTAAATTTAAGAAATAAAATATCATTTTCGCTGTAATTTTCTGAATTGCGAAACATAAATTTAAGGATATAGCCTTTTTGTAATAGATTTCTTGTTTCTTATTTAATTAGATATCTCATCGCTTGTTATGTCTCTCTATATTGAATATCTTTAGCCTATGGATTTTAGGAAAATTAAGACATTTTTCTTTTTAACTATTCTCGTTCATTTGCTTTTCGTTTTCAACGGTTGTTCGAACAAAATCGTTATACCTATTCCCGAAGAGAAAACCCAATTGTGGTCCAATCCCAGAGTAAACAACTTAAATTGGGGTTTCATAGATGGTTGTTTACGTGACACACTTAAGTTCGAATGGACTGGAAATATCGCTGCAGTCGACCCAACTTCTCCAACTGTTTTTGATGATGTTGTCACAATTGGAACAAAGGACAAGAGGATATTGGGATTTGATAGACTGAGCGGGAAGAAGCTTTTCGATTTTTGGAGTGATATTCCTCAAATTTATCCACCTGTATTCGAGCCTCCTCTTATGGCTTATTTTGGCATGGGTTCAAGTAACTTCTTAAGGTTCGTTGACATTAGAACCGGTAAAAGGATATATTCTGAGCGAGCTGGCGATAGCAATACATACCCAATATTATACGGTGACACCGCAACAGTCTTTACGCTCAAAGGCGGAATCTATACATTAATTCCGAACCAACGTGAGTTCCTCTGGATTGTTAAGCTTCAAAAACCGATATACGCTCAGCCTGCGATGCGTAACGATACTTTCTGGGTAGCTGCTGAACGGGAAATTTTTTGCATTAATAGAAAAAATATCCTATGGCGAAAGCCAGTATCATTTTCCCCAAAGGGATACATTGTCCTATTTGATGGATGTTTAGTGCTATACTCCAATGAGGGGGATATAAAAGTCGCTTCTTCAAAGGATGGTGCAGAAACTTGGTGTAACAAGTTGAATGCACAACCG
>JAUXEQ010000285.1 GCA_030620455.1 bacterium
GTGCTATTTGGATAAGCATTTTTTATTGATTCCGCTCCTTGAATATCTGTATTCAACAGTATAACTTCATCCTCGATCAAACCTTTTTCGATAATAGATTTCAAAGTGCCATATCTATAATTGTAAACCCATGCCCATTCCACAAAATCTCCATAGTCGATTCTCCTGTCAAATTCAGAATCGGATATAAAGAAATAATCGACCCCATGCTTCTCTTTTTTTCTAGGAGGTCTTGTAGTAGCTGAAATAGAGAGAACAAACTCGGGATGAATTTTCAAGAGTTTGTTGACAACTGTGGTTTTACCACCGCCAGACGGTGATGACAAAACCAGTAGAAATCCTTTTGTAAATTTTGACATCAGTGCTCCATAATTCTCGAATTTGTTTCCATTGGCAATCTTATGAAAAAAGTCACGCCACCTACTTTATTATTTCTAAACCAGATTTCACCTCCATGGGCTTCAATTATCTGAGATGAAATGGAAAGTCCAAGTCCGGTTCCTGAATGCCGTGTGGTAAAGAACGGCTTGAATACTTTATTGCCTAATTCGCCTGGTATTCCTGGTCCATTATCCGCAAATTCAATCCAGCAATAATTTTCATCTCTATAAGTTCTAACATTGATTATACCTCCTTCCATAAGCACCGACATGGAGTTTCTGATTAAATTGACTAATACCTGTCGCAATTGCAAGGGATCAAACGGAAAAGGAGGAATCGATGTATCTAATTCCTTTTTAACTTTAATTTTGTTTTTATCAAGTTCTGGTTCAAACAGTACAAAAACATTTTTCAGCAATGCATTTATGTCCTCTAACTGCTTATCTGGTGCGCTGAATTTCGTAAATCCCATAATGTCCTCGATTATGTTTTCCAGTCTTTCAGCTTCTTCTACGCAAATCAAAAGTTTCTCTCTCATCTTATCATTTACCGAGTGATCTCTGAGAATATTTCTAGCAAATCCTCCCAATGCCACAAGAGGATTTTTAATTTCGTGAGCTATTTGTGCAGCCATTTCGCCAATCGCACTTAGCTTTTCACTTTTAATTAATTTTTGTTGGTTAAATCGAAGTTCAGCGTATGCATCCTCTAATTTTGTATAACTGTAACTCAGCTCTTTTGTCAGTATAGACCGTTCTATTGCAAGGCTAGCATGATTTGCAATCGAACGTAATATTTCTAAATCTTCGAATGTTATAGGTTTTTTTGTTATCATGTTATCCACAATAATTATACCTACAGGTTTGGTCATAGCTAAAAGTGGAACAATAGCAAAAAACGGTGAATTGGTCTTTTCCCAGATTTCATGTGTTTGCTCCCATTTTTTAGTATCTTCGGGATTTATAGTTGCAGCTTCACCTTCCTTAAGATATTTTACCAATATGTGGTCGCTATCTAGTGGAATCTCAAATTCCTTAACGATTTTCATAACTTCAGTATCTTCAGTTTGAACAGCCTGCTGATAAGCTCGAAGTGTTCCAGATAGTGTTCTGTCTTCCGAACGCAATTCCGCCCAAATCTTTCCAGCCTCCTCAGGTGTTGAAGGACCAATTGCATATCCACCAACAAGAGCATTTTTGGATTTATCCACAATCAAAAGAAAAGCTCTATTGAAACCTAAACCTTCCCGAGTTGTTACTGCAGTTAGAATTATGTGAAGCACCGTTTCTAATTCTGTCTCGAGTTGAAGCACAGTGGAAATCTCTGTGATCATACTAAAAGTTTTATTTTGATTTCTGTATTGTTCATTTGCTTTCTCTAACTCACTACGAATCTCTTTAAGTTCCTTAATTAGCATTACGCGTTCTGTAACATCTATAACCAACTGGAGTATTTGAATAACCTCACCTTGAATTGATAGAACGGGTGTTGCTATTACCTCATAAAAGTGCTCGGTTTCGTCTGAACTCACTTTTTTTTCCATGAATTTGCAAATCTCGCCAAATTTGAAAGCCTTTTCCATCTTGCAGTTCTCGCAGACCGAATCAGAACCTTTCCACATCTCAAAGCAATATCCATTTAAATAGTCTAATCTGTCGCCGAACCAGCCACGAATGGTGTTATTAGCCCAAATGATCCTTTTATCAGGATTAAGAACCATAACGCCAATTGCAACAGCACTAAAAAGGGATTGCAACCATTCCACCTGCCAGCCAAGCTCTGAAATATCGTGAATATATGAAATTGTGTGCCCAAACTCACCAAATAATGCAAATCCTACTTCTATAACGCGATCGTTTGGAAGTTTTTTTAGAATTCTGTTCGTAGATGTAGAATTTACTTCGTCAATAACAGTATTCTCTTGTTTTAAAACTTTGAGAAATTCCTCGATATCTGTTTTTTCAGTTTCCTTCGAGGTAATAACTGGTTGGAGAATGTTCTTCGCATATTCGTTAATAGCAGTAATCTTATTGTTCTTATTAAGGATTATTATGCCAATCCTCATATTTTTAATAAGGTTAGATAGCTCAAAAATCTTTTGATCCATGAGCTGTAATTGTTCCTCTTCTTTTTCTATAACAGAAACGTCAGATTCTCTTGACTGTGGGTAATGTTCCGCATTCCATCGATTAGCAAAATCTACTGCGGCACAAAGCTCTTCGGAATTTAGGCTATCGACTGGAATTACTTTAACACCTGATATTCCAAATTTCTTATAGAAGGACTTTAAGTCATCTCCCTTTATTATTACAATTGCACTCGAAATCTCCATAAATTTCTGCAAATCCTCTAATGCA
>JAUXEQ010000275.1 GCA_030620455.1 bacterium
GAGGTGGGGGTGTAGTGTCGTAAACAGCGAGTTCTAAAATGCCGTTAAAACATCCCCATGGTGTTTGATATCCGCTATCCGGATCGTGACCCAGTAAAGTATAATAGATTGCATTTATATATCCAGTAAATCTTGGTTGGTTGGTTATCCAACTGTATCCTATATATCCCGTTGCATGAAAAATAATAACTGAAGAATCGTATATCTCAGGATAATGGTATGTAAAAAATCTTGCTGAAGTTCTGGATTGTCGAGAACGCGAACTAGCGTAGAAACCAACAAAACCAACAGGATTCCGCGGAAACGCAGAAGACGTCCCAAGTATCATTAAAAGACACGACAACAGGAGAAATTTCTTCATTTCAACCCCCTGAAAATTGTTTGCAGTGTTAGGCCCTTAAAATATAATGAATATTTCAATTACTGTATATAAATTTATTTTAACAGTATAATTTTTTTATTCAACGATCTATTTTTTTGGATTAGTCGCACAAAGTATATTCCCGATGAAAGGTTATCAGCTTTCCAAATATATTTTCCAGTCCCAGAAACACTTACTTCTTCTAATAATCTGCCAGATAGATCGTGAAACGCAAGAGATGCTTCATCTTCCGATGTATATGATATTTCACAACTAGTATTGAATGGATTTGGAGTGACCTCGAGCGAGAGCTTATCGGGTGTTTTATTTGATATTTCCTGTATGTACGACGCGGAATCGAGCCAAGCGATTATGTTTATCATAAGCGATTTTCTATCTTCAAAGTTTTCGATGCAGGCAAAATCTAAACCAAAAACCACCACCTCAAATGGGTTGCCAGTATATCCTTCGCCAGTATATTTTAAACCTGCACATTTTGTTCTTTCAGCATCATAGTATAGTATGGGTGTTCCACCTGCTATAGGAGTTATGATGTCACCATCTTTAGAGTCGTATGGAGCAGGATCATTGAGATTCAAATGTAAATCATTTGTAATAGGATCTCCAGGAACACCGTATAGATCCTTACTGTTGGAGCTATTCCATACTGAATAACGATTTGAAGAACAATGGAGGTAAGATTCGAGGAACTCTAAATGTCTATAATACCTTGGATAAGGTCCCGCTTCGCTCATATTGTATGTGTTACTTTGGCTAGAAATGAATAATTTACCACCGTTGTCAAGAAAATTAGCAAAAGCGTCTGCGGTTCCGTATGATATTCTCACGGAACTTGTTCCTAAGTACCATATTACTATATCAAAAGACCTCAATGTTGCAGCTTTAATTGAACCGCGGGATGACCTAAAATATGTATATTGTTCTCCTAAGCTATCTAATACATCGGTGTAATATTCCGGTGAGCCTCCATAATAGGAACTTTGATCGAACATCAGAACGTGACCACCGTTCGTAACGTAAAAACTAGTTTCAAAGGTGTCGACAGTATTGGTGGAGGTATAGATAAGGACAACACTACCAAATGCTCCTGAGGTTGAGTCCGGTGTTAGTCTGACAAATACTGTTTCTCTGTCTTCACTCTCAAGATATATCGATGTATCCGAACTAATACTGGTTGTTGAGTCTATGCATATCTCAACTTCCCATTCTGGAGGTACATCGATTTCGTATGTAATGTGAATTGTATCTGGTAGGAGTCCATTATTAATAATTTCGTTCCTAAAGGTTTGTACCGAGTCGGGTTCAGCAAGAACCGAGCTTGAATCTAATTCTCGGACGTCGAATTTGTAGTCGAGAAGTGGTACTGGTCCAAATGCAAATTGCATTATATCATAAGAACCTGGTCGATCGATGAATAATGCAAATCTACATCTGTGAAGATCCCAGTATCTGCCTGTTTTGTATGGTATTGCATATGTTATTGTATCACCAGCAACAGGTTCAAAAATATCTCCCATAGCGAACGGGAATATGTCACGCAGAACCCAGTTGTAAGGGATTGTAGATGAACGAATCGTAACTTCGTTTTCAAGAACCAAAAGGTAGATCCGATGAAACATAGAATCGAATGTTGGATCATCTGAGGTAATTTTCACATATACAAATTCATCGGTGAAGTATTCAATCCATGTAGAGAATGGTGTTTTATCACGACCTATAGAAGCGGTTAAACTTTCAATCACCTCTTCTTTTGTTGATAAGGGAATATTTCCGTTGAATCCTGCCCAAGGAGTTCGCATGCTATCTCCAGGATAAAGAACTGTTCCATGCCAGTATGTTATGAAAGAGCTTACATTTGAACCGCGGTCGTTGTACCTTGAGCTGATTATTATTAAACCAGCCGAATCAGATATAGCAGGATAATTGGTTTTAAGATATTCTACCCATTGATTTGATGCTGTTTCATTAGGTCTAACGCAAACCATACACATTGGAGTTTGGATAAAACCATAAGAAAAACCTATAAAAGATAAGAGAGCAATTATAATTGTTGTCCTTTTCATTTTTTTCACCTCAAATTATGTTAAAATTTTCTATAATATGTCAAATTATTTAATTAAACAGACCTTACTCAGTAATGACGTAGTTTTGTCGAAGATGTTTACAAAATAAATACCTGAGGGCATTTTTTTTGCGTTCCAGCTATATATACCACTACCGCTTATTTCAAGGTTTTCTATAATTCTACCGGTTATGTCGCGTATCACAAGAGATCCTGAGTTGGGCACACTGTATTGAATTTCACAGGTTGAATTGAAAGGATTAGGATAACTTTTAATTGACAGATTGATTGGTTGCTCGACTTCCATCTCAGATATAAAGTCGGGATAATAACCGAACCAATTTAATATTCTTTCCATTAGGGTTTTTCTGTCTTCAAAGTTATCGATCGCTTCAAAACAAAAGGGTAGATATATAACTTTAAATCCCCACCTTAA
>JAUXEQ010000041.1 GCA_030620455.1 bacterium
AACAAATTAATTGTAAAAATACAATAACATATGAGTTAAGGACAGAAAATCTTGATTACAATGAAAAAATATAAAAGCACTACTTTTACCTTTGACATCTAAAATATTACCTTTTTAAATTAATTCTTAAAATACACTGACTATTATTAAGTAATGTGTTTTAGAGAATAATAAGAGAGAAAAGCGAAATTGTACTTGCCAGTCAGCCAGATATGCTTTTAAAGGCTCTTTTAATTAACTCCTTTGCATTCAATTCATCGGAATCTTCAACAATAAAACGAATAATAGGTTCTGTGTTTGATGGTCGAATATGTATGAATCCGCTATCGTAACCAACCCATACACCATCATCATAACGCACTTTTCTATCCGAAAAATATTTTAAGATTCTCCTTTCTATATTATAAAAATTTCCACTAAAAAGCATTCTTTTCTTAAACATGAATCTTTTAGGAAGCATCGAAACAAGTTCGGAAACTTTTTTCTCTGTTTTAGCCATTAAAGTGAGAATAATTGCTGCTGCTGTGGTTGCATCTCTTACAGGATGCATTTCAGGAATGATAACGCCACCATTGCCTTCCCCACCTATTATTGCGTTTTTCTCGAGCATCGATTTGCTGACGTGATATTCACCAACCGGTGTGCGATGAACTTTTACACCGTATTCCCTTGCGATATCATCGATCATCATGCTTGTTGAAAAATTAACAACGCAATCACTACGTTTTTTTGAGAAAACATGTAATGTTGCTAATGCTAAAGTATATTCCTCACCAATGGGAGTACCAGTTTCGTCGACTAAAGCAAGTCGATCAGCATCGGGGTCGGTGGCTAATCCAAGACATGCTCCTGTTGTTCGAACTAACTCTGAAAGCATTTCAAGATTTCTGGGGGTAGGTTCAGGTTCATGAATAAAATTCCCATCCATGGCAGTTCCAATTGCTACTGTCTTAACTTCCAGCTTTGAGAGCATTGGAAGAATTGTTGTTGGTCCTGCACCACCGCAACCGTCATAAGCCACTAGAAATTTTGAATCCTTGATCGCTTTTGCATCTACATAGGGTAACTCGAGAATTCTCTCGAGGTGTAACTGAATACAATCCGTTTTTGAAGAAGTTTCACCTTCTTTTGAATGTATAGCATATTCAGGAGTTTCAAATTTGCCTGATTCTACAGAATTCCAGAATTCCACTGGTAAAAACATACCTTCTGAATTGAAAAGCTTAAGTGCGTTCCATTGTTCAGGATTATGTGATGCGGTTATCGCTATCCCACCTGCTGCACCAGAGAGTTTCACGCAAAGTCCAATCGTTGGTGTGGGAAGTATTCCCAGCAAAACAACGTTCCTTCCCAATAAACGAAGATACCCCTCGAGAAGTTTTTCTATCGCCTTTCCGGATGGTCGTGGGTCGCGACCTATTAATATCTTGCCTTTAGGTAAATGTTGCGAAAAAGCACTAGCAATTTTCAGGATTTCAAATGGTGTTAAAGATTCTCCTACAATTCCTCTGGCTCCTGATATCGATAGCATAAGACTCATGTCAGACCTTCTTGAACACACCCATCCGTCGATATTTTTCTATCCTAAGCCTTAAAAGCTCATCTATAGGAATTGTTATTAATTCTTCAATTTTCTGGATGATTGCAGTTTTAAGATTTTTAGCAGCTGTTGAGTGATCTGAATGTGCACCACCAGGAGGTTCCGGAATAATTTCGTCGATTACACCGAGATCCAATAGATCGTAAGCGTTAATTTTTAGGGCTTCTGCAGATTGGGGTGCTGCTGTTTTGTCTCGAAATAGGATCGCTGCACATCCCTCTGGTGAGATTACAGAATACCAAGCATTCTCGAACATAAGAATTACATCGCCGACACCGATACCCAATGCTCCTCCCGATGCACCCTCGCCGATAATAGATATTACAATGGGTGTTTTTAGTCTTGACATTTCGCGAATGTTCCTGGCAATTGCTTCTGCTTGTCCACGTTCCTCTGCACCAATACCGGGATAGGCTCCGGGAGTGTCGATTAGAATCACAACTGGTAATCTAAATTTCTCAGAAAGTTTCATTGCTCGTAAGGCTTTTCGGTAACCTTCAGGATGCATCATTCCGAAATTGCGTTTAATATTTTCGTTGGCATCATGTCCCTTTTGCTGACCGACAACAACGACTTTATGTATACCAATCGATGCAAAACTGGTTACCACAGCTGGATCATCCCTAAAATTTCTATCTCCATGAATTTCAATAAAATTTGAAGATATCCGGTTAAGAAAATCTAATGTATTTGGCCTTCTGGGATGTCGAGCAACCTGAACTCTTTCCCATCTGCTAAGGTTTTTATATATGTCTACTCTAAGTTTATTTAATCGATTTTCAAGTGAAATTATCTCATTATTAAGGTTAACACCATCGCGGGAGGCTATGGCTTTCATTTCTTCTATCTTTTTCTGCAATTCAACAATGGGTCTTTCAAAATGTAATGTGAATTCCGGCGGCATATTATCCTCTCACCGATTAGTTAGATTTCTGTTGAACAAAGAAAAATAAAATATAAAAAAAGTATTGCAAGTAATTTACTAACATGTAATTGTATTAAATATAAAAATAGATTCTTGACTTTATGAGTTGAAATAGTTATTAAGTTTAGTGGAAATTATAGGTCCGTGCTAAGCGGGGGGTTGCCGGTCTCCTGTACCCGAAACCCGGCATACGCGGGGCTGAATTCCATCTCTGAGGTTTACCTCTCTGTGGAGGGTTTGGGTGGCGGTAATGTTAATGTCCAGGTCCTGCGCAAGTAACACTATCTGAATCCCGCCAGGCCTGGGAGGGAGCAACGGTAGGATAAGTAGTTCCTGTGCCGTAGGGTAGCTTGTTCGGAGTTGCTTAAGCTCGAACACCATGGAAAAGGGAGTCGAGGAAAAGGTGCACGGACCAATTAAGCTAACTTTTTAAAGGAGAAAAAATCATGCTCCCGTATATTGGAGCTATACTTATTGTGGTCGGACTTGTTGTTATTACATTCATTCTTTGGAATGTGAAAAAACATCCAAGGATGGATTCTACAGATGAGGAAGATCAGCAAAGAATTCAATTTGCTCAATCGATAATTGAAGGATTACCGGAACAAGATGATATCTCTTCTGTATTGCTTGCTGAGGAACCAATTTTAGTGAAATTGTCGAAAGGTTTTGATATTTTGTTAGCCGCAAACCGTATTCCGGCTGCAGAACGAATTGCCAAGCTAATCATTGAGATCGATCAGGATTCTCCCGCTGGACACATGAGGCTTGGACTTACCGCTATGAGACGAGGGAATTTTGAAAAAGCTAAGGATGAATTCAAAATTGCGCTTGACAACGACTTAGGACTTATCAGAGCTTTGAATAATTTGTCTTATATTTTAAATTACCAGAAAAGATTTGCAGAGACAATTGAATTGATGGAACCTTATACGGCAAGTATTATGGATAATACAGTGTCGACTGTGAATCTAGCTATTGCATATTACCATGAAGAAAAACCACGAAAAGCATATTGGCTTCTTAATTCAGCATATAAACAAGAACCTCGTATTCCCGAAATTCATTTGTATATGGGACATTGCTTAAAAAAGTTGGGGGAAAATGAGAAAGCGAAACTTGCATACAAACGGTATAAAATATTAGTTTCAGAAGTCGAAAAATCAGGAATAGAGCAGGAAATAATCGAAACACAAGAGGAAAGTCTTGCAGGTTCTTTGGAGAGTAGTCCAGAATCAAAAACTATTAAAAGTGACGAAGATGAGAGCCCATCAGCTGATGACTTATTAGAATTTATGAAATAAATTCGTTACCAATAAAAAAATATGTTTTGAACTCTTCATTTGTTAGTCTTTTATATTTTAGATAAATTGTTCTTCAAAAATTGCCCGAGAATTTTATTTCAGGATATTATTATGTTTACAAATTGTGTATATTTCTCGATTGGATTTTTATTTGCAAATTGATGTTTTGATTATGGAGGAGAACATTGGCTATTCTTATTGTTAACGATGATGGTGTTAATGCTGTTGGAATAAATGTACTTGCTAAAAGAATCAGTAGGAATTATGAAACGATTATCGTTGCACCGGACAGGGAACAAAGTTCTGTGGGACATGCTATTACCCTGTCTACACCCTTAAGAATTCATTATTTAGGCAACGATAATAACATTAAAAAATACTGTATAAATGGAACTCCTGCTGATTGCGTAAAACTTGCTCTTAAAGTCATTCTAAAGGGAAAACCAGACTTATTGATTTCAGGAATAAATCACGGTTATAATCTTGGAGTATCACTGATATACTCGGGTACTGTTTCGGCGGCAACTGAGGGTACAATGCTTAAAATACCTTCGATTGCTGTTTCTCTTGGGTCGACATATAAAGATGTGGATTTTGCTCCATCCGCAGAGACTGCATTCGTAATTGGGAAAAAAGTGTTAGAAAATGGTTTACCAACTGGGGTTTTTCTAAATGTTAATGTTCCTGCGAAACCTTTAGATAAACTCGTGGGACATAAAATAACGCGTCAGGCTGATTCATATTTTGATGATTTTTTCGAGAAACGAATTGATCCGCAAGGCGGTGCGTATTTTTGGATTAGTGGGATACTGGTCAATATGGATTCTGATATTGATACTGACATTACTGCAGTGAAGGAAGGATATGTTTCTATTACACCCGTAAAATACGATTTAACTGAAAAGTCGGTTATGGCGTCTCTTTCTAAATGGTTGGAGACATAAAGGAAAATTAACGGTAAGGAAAAACGTTGAAATGTAAAATTCTAATAACTGGTGGTCTTGGAATGTTGGGGATAGATGTTATTCCCATTCTGAAAAACAATCATAAGGTTGTTGTAACTGATAAAGAAGAGTTAGATATCACCGATCCACAAGCTGTCTATAATGTTGTTGAAAGTTGTAATTTCGATTGGGTTATTCATATGGCAGCTTTAACAGATCTGGATTGGTGCGAGGATAATGTTGCTGAAGTCATTAAAGTAAATGCATTGGGCACGAAAAACATCGCTAAAGCTTGTGCAAAAATAGGATGCAGGCTTATTTATATTTCGACAAGTGGTGTTTTCTCCGGAAATAAGAAAGTTCCATACACTGAAATCGATCTCCCAGCACCAATTAATGTTTATGGTTTGAGCAAATATCTTGGTGAAATTGCTGTATCAAGTTTAATAGACGTGGGAAAATGGCTTATTCTCAGAGTTGGCTGGCTTTTCGGTGGAGGAGAAAGAGATAAGAAATTTGTGGGTAAAATCCTTCAGAAAATTAAAAAGGGACCCGAGGTTTTTTGTGTGAATGACTTCCAAGGTTCACCGAATTATTCTGTGGATATGGGTCATTTAATTAACACAATGATCGATAAAGACTTATACGGTCTATTTCATGTGGCTAACTCGGGTGAACCAGCTTCAAGATATGATATGGCTGTTGCTATTAGAGATTTTCTGCATTCTAATACAGTTATAAAGCCTGTTTCCTCTGATAAATTCCCAACCAAAGCCTTGCGTCCCAAAATGGAAGCTATTGTATCTTTAAAAATAGATGAATGTGGTATTAAATTGCGTAATTGGAGGGATGCATTAGGCGAATATGTTAAAAGAATAGCAGAAACCTAAAACAATATCATGAATAAGAAATTAAATATTGCTATTATAGGAATTAGAGGATTTCCTGCCAATTATGGTGGATTTGAGGTTACATCTGAAAATGTAGCAGTAAGACTGGTTGAACGTGGTCATTCTGTAACTGCTTATTGCCGTGGTTTAAAGGGTTCAAAACCTGACAAATATAATGGAATTAAGCTTCGATATTTGCCATCCATAGAACTTGTTAATCTATCGACACCTTCTCATACTACATTTGCTGCATTGGATTGTGCTCTGAGAAAATTCAATGCGATTTTCGCATTTAATGTTGGTAATGCTCTCCAAGTGAAATTTTTAAGGATGTTTGGAAAGAAATCGGTGCTTTTCGTTGATGGTCTGGATTGGAAGCGACAGAAATATGGAATGATAGGTCGAACTTTCCTTAAGAGATGTGAGTCTCTGGCTGCTTCTGCAGCTAAACATATTGTTGTGGACGCTATTCCTGCACAGGAACATTATTATAAAAAATATGGGAAAAAGGTTCATTATATACCTTCTGGCTCGCAGGTTATTGAATATGTTAGAACAACCGGAGTGCTCGAAAAATATGGATTACAACCGAAAAAATTTGTTACATCGATAGGCAGATTCACTCAAGAGAAACGCCAGGACCTAATTGTGAAGGCTTTCAGAGAAACGAAAACTGATATGAAACTTGTTATGGTAGGTGGAAACAAGTACAATCAGGAGTTTGAAGAGAAGGTCAAATTGGCAGCAGGTGACGATCCAAGAGTAATTCTGACAGGTTCTATTTACGGTCCTGCAGTTGATGAGCTTTATTTTAAGTCAGCTATTTTTATTAATGCATCTCTAATCGAGGGAACATCTCTTTCGCTTTTACAGGCTATGGGGAGCGGATCTGCACTTTTAGTTAGTGATATTCCAGAAAATATTGCTGCTGTCCATGAAGCTGCTCTTGCATTTAAACACGATGATTATGACGATTTTGTCCAAAAATTACAGCAATTGCTTGATAGCAATGAAATGAGAGATAAGTTAGCTGAGAAAGGGAAGAAAGTTATTGAAAAATATTATTCATGGAATGTTTCTACAACAAAGTTTGAGAGGCTTCTTCTCGATGCAGCTGGTGTAAAAACTAATGTTTAATTATGCTCTATTCCCGCAATATAGGTCATTATAATGATTCGATTCGAATTACTCGCTCGAGATAAAAAAACCAACGCAAGAGCGGGGATACTTCACACTCCTCGCGGTGATATACCAACGCCGGTTTTTATGCCTGTGGGAACTCAAGGTACAGTAAAGACAATGCCCTGGCGAGATCTGCTAGATTTCGATTTCAGAGTTGTTCTTGGAAATACTTACCATTTATATCTTCGACCGGGACATGAAATTATTAAACGATTGGGTGGATTGCATAATTTCATAAGTTGGCACAAAGCAATACTTACCGATAGTGGTGGTTTTCAGGTTTTTTCACTTACCGATCTAAGAAAGATAACTGATGAAGGCGTTATGTTTCAGTCACACATCGATGGAAGCTATCATTTTTTCACTCCAATGAAGGCTATTGAAGTTCAATATGTATTACATCCTGATATTATGATGTCTTTTGATGAATGCACCGATTATCCGTCGACTAAGGATAAAGTTGCGAATGCAGTTGAAAGAACTTATAACTGGGCTCGAAGAGGGAGAGATAAATGGATTGAGCTTGCTGAATCAGACAGTGATTCCAACACTATTCCATCTCTCTTTGGGATAATTCAAGGAGGAGTCTATTCTGAATTACGAAAGATTTCCACAGAGCAGGTTTTATCATTAAATTTTCCTGGTTATGCAATTGGTGGGCTTTCCGTTGGAGAACCGAAGCATGAGATGTTTGACGCTATTTCTGTTGTTGAACCGCTATTGCCTGTAGAAAAACCACGTTATTTAATGGGTGTTGGGAAGCCGGAAGATATTATTAAATCGGTTTCAATGGGAATAGATATGTTCGATTGCGTGATACCAACACGAAATGCGAGAAATAGCTCGGTATATACGTGGAAAGGAAAACAATCTCTTAAGGCTTCATATAACGCTGAGGATCCAAATCCCATCGATTCAAATTGTGGATGCTATACTTGCCGTAACTATTCTAAAGCATATATAAGACATTTATTTACTGCTGGGGAATTGTTGGGACCTTATCTTGCCACGCATCATTCACTATACTTTTTCTCGGAATTTATGCGCAAAATACGGGAGACTATTATCAATGGAAATTTTGAAACTTTTATGGAAGAATTTCTTAACACATTTGAACCCAATGCTGGTTCTGAATTAGGAAGATAATCTGACTTTCTTACTTTATTGAGTATAAGGAATTTAAACAATCAGATAATTAATTCCAGGAAAGACCAACATACACTGCAAAACCACGTGGTTCTACTTCGCCACCATTCAAAATTGTTACACCCTCGATATCTATGGAATCGTATTTTAATGGAGAACCGTCATAATAAGCAACTTCGCCAAAAAGCCCAATAAAATAAATTTTTGCTTTAAGAGTTGCCCCTATCATCCAGATTTTTCGCCAGTATTCATGATTTTCATTAAAATGATAATAGGGGATCGAGGAGGTAATGTTTTGTTCAATTTTAGTGAATACAGTTGAGAATGACACACCACCACCAGCCATTAAATCTATTTCAAAACCTGTGCTTATATCCGCCAATTTAAATCTAAGCCCAGGAGCAGCTATTATGCTTATGTATCCAATTCTTCTCCATACTTGTAATATTTCAACAGATGGATCAATAATGCTAAAGTCTACATGAGTTTCCTTTGTGCTATTGAATCGTAAGCTTAAGTCCAAAAGTAGCGGCTTTGAGGGATTAAAGGTAAGTCCAATTAGTGCGGAATTGCCTGTGCTGCCATCGATATCCTTTGCCTGTGAAGCGAACTGACCAAAACCAACACGTAATCCCATTGCTTCTGAGCAAGTTAGAATAATCACTAAAAGTAATATCGTAAGTCTTTTGTCCATATATTGAAAATATAAATTAATATATACATGTCAAATTAAAATCTTATTTTTAATTTTTTATTTCGAAATATTTCCTTAAGTCTTATTTTGACGTTTGGAGAACCGAAATGTTTAAAAAAACTACAGAATTAGCACATCTATCTTTTATATTAGTTATTTTTGGTTTGATTTTACAAACTATATCAATTTATTTTCAAAAAGACTCGGGATTCTTGTTGGGTTTTTCCATGACACTTTATTTCTCTGCTTTTCCTTTTGCTGTTGCAAGTTTAATTGCAAATTTTAGGTATTCAGATCAAAAGAAATTAGGATTGATAGGTTTCATCGAGGTGGGGATAGGGGTTTTACCATTTCTTTTGGCAATTTTATTAATAATCTATGCATATTCAATATCTCCCAGTTAATTATTTATGAGAATTATTGTTCAGAAATATGGTGGTAAGTGTATTGGAACTATTCCTGATATTAAAAAAGTTGCTAAGTCGATCGTTGAAAGGCACAAGTCTGGTGAAGGATTAGTCGTTGTTGTCTCAGCAATGGCTGACAGCACAGATAAATTATTGAAATCCGCCTATATGGTTGCATCGAAACCCAGAGAACGAGAACTGGATGTGCTTCTTACTGCTGGTGAAAGAATCTCTATGGCTTTACTGTCCATGGCAATATGGGAGAATGGTGCGTGTGCTATTTCCTTTACAGGTTCGCAAAGTGGCATAATTACCGACTATAATCACACTCGAGCGAGAATTGTTGAGATTAGAGCAAATAGGATAATCGAGGAGTTGCAGAAGAATAGGATTGTAATTGTTGCCGGGTTTCAAGGTGTTTCTGGTAATAGAGAAATAACAACCTTGGGTCGAGGTGGTTCGGATACCACGGCTGTGGCTCTAACATGCGCACTTGGAGCAGAAAGGTGTGAAATATATAAGGATGTTGAGGGTGTATTTACTATCGATCCGAAAAAATATGCTAATGCGAAACATTTAGATGAAATAAATTATGAGGTTCTTTTCGATATGACATATTTTGGGGCTATGGTTGTGC
>JAUXEQ010000134.1 GCA_030620455.1 bacterium
CCAGACGAAGGACAACATGAAAAGTCCTTGTCCTCGGGGAGAAGGATTTAGGATGAGGGGGTGCATATACACAAAATTCGCAGTCAAACTACGACACCGGAGGTGGTTGATATTTTATAGCTGAAAATATAGACTTCTTATTGATATAATAAAGATGGATCATTAAATAGGGGGATAACATGAATGAAAAGGAACAACTAAAAGCTTCTACCATAGTTGGCTTTATGACAATAGTATTGACTTTTGGCGTATTCATTTTCTATATGATTGACAGTATTCTACCTCATCCTACGTCTTATGCATTGGTTTTCATTATGGTATTATTGCTAATTAATTGGTATTCTTTCGAAAAACGATATTTAAAGTGGAAATACTTGAAAAATAGACCGAGTTTTTGGATTCCAATGTCAATAATGCTAATATATTATCTATTTCATATATTTATTGTTCTTTTTCCTTATCTATCCGAATGTAAGATTAATCATCCCTTTCTTTTTTGGACACCGATAGCTCTTGTGTTTATATTCTCATTAATTACCTTATTGTCCTATAAACTTAATATCGTGCTGTATATTTTTACGATCATTGGAATATTTTGTACAGTTTGGTTTATTTTCTTCAAATTGCCAATGGTGGAATTTGTAAAATATTTCACTGGATATTATTTCTGTCAATTTACGAATATGCTCTTATTCAATATAGTAATTAAATTGCTTATAAAAAAGGGACACTTGCGATGGTGAGTTCTCAATTACGAAGCGGATAGTATATTTGAAATGATGGATGCGAACATTGAATCTATGATTTCGACAGCACTAAGCAGCTCGGCGAATTCGACCAGGACAACTAGACGAAGGACAACATGAAAAGTCCTTCTCCTCGGGGAGAAGGATTTAGGATGAGGGGATTTCCAACAATACTCACAAGATCAATTTTCGAATGATAATATTCAGGAATGAAATTTGGGAAGAATTAATGAAGTTAGTCTTCTTCAGCCATAATATCGCGACCAGCAGCACGTTTCATTATCTCGCGAACTCGCGATACTCCTAACCCCTGAGAGCCACTAATACTCGGGATTGTGATTATTGCAGGCATCTCTTTATCTAAAAACTCATTCATAACTTCCTGAGCAGGTTTCAACAGGCTCTCGGTTACGAATATAATACCGAACTCTTTGCTTATAGCTAAATTGCGAAGAATTTTTGCTACATCTTCATTATCGTCCACAGGATGCACCTCGATGCCGATTGCCTTTAGTGGGAAAACTGTGGAGAAATCTCCTATTGCTGCAAGTTTATTCCAAGGCAAAGTTTATTACCTCCTTAAGTTTATTGACAGGTAATCGAGCTTTCTTGGCACGCACAATTGTTCTTAGTATTGCTATTTCCTCGAGTTTTATGCTTTCATATGCCAAAAGGAGCTCGAGACCGTAAAGGCAATACCGAGTATATTTATAGTGTGCAAGAAGTTTCCCTCGGAAATAATTGTCGAGTGGGATAAGCATGCCCTCAAATGCTTGCTTTATAACGTCTTGTAAACTTTTTCCGTATTCTGTATGCATAAAATGTGTTGATAATCGTTCATTATCGCTTTCCATAGCGTCAGTAAATATGCTAAGTGGAATATCTCCACTCACATTGAATGTATCATAAAATAAGCTTGACGATAATTTAGCTTTTCGGATTCGAACGAAAGCCTTAACATTCCACCAGTCCACATAAAAACTCCAAAATCGCTTAAAATACTCACTTGCTGGAACAATAGTACTCACATAATCAGAAAATGAGCTATCCACCGCTATATCAACAGAGAGAGTTGTTTTATGGCTTTTGAAATTTGATTGTGCTCGCTCTATTGTCTTAATGTAATGAACCGGAAGCGAGCATTTTTTTTCAGGATCGAAATGGTAGTAAATCTCTCTGCTGAGCTTTTCTGAGTTGAAAAATCCCCAAGTTACTAACTCTGGTGGTTCCGTATCTAAAAGTATTGATTTAACAATGGCAGAAATTTTCGAGAAATCGGCTCTAACTTTCCAGATATCGGCTATTTTATCCCCTTTAGATAATTTATCAATTGTTTCGAAAAGTTTCTCTGTTGCAAGATTGAGCGCTATCTCCGGATCCTTCTCGCTACTCGAATATCCAAATTCTGCCAAAACATTGTCTATACTGTCTGGATCGGAATCTATTAACTTTTGATATTCACTTCGACCAAGAAGGTAATTTTCGAGTCCTCTTATTACACCCGACGCATATGCATAGTCGGTTTTGCCAGTAAAGAGCAATGGTGATTTCATTATTTCCTCAATTCAGTAATATCTGAAATCCTAAGCTAACATTTCGAGTGTGTTAAGCAATAGAAAATGAAAGCTTACCGATAATTCAAAGTTTTAAAGTTTCATAGATACGATAAAAAAATATTTATCAAATAAAAAATTTAGTGAGAATTTTCTTGTTAATTGTCTTAATTGAAGTATTATATATTCAGTTTTTAGGGTTATCGTCTTTTCTAATCTTTGGGGGGAGATAGGGAAAGTTCGTTTCATTCTTTCTGATTACTATTAACTGTTCAGCTACAACAGGAATATTCTTAAGACTTATTAGGTCATGGTTAGCGATCCTCACTAAGGTTAGCGGAGTATAAATAGTTTCAATATTTATCGAGGGTTGGCAGAAGAAAGTGTTACTTTTACGACTATGGGTAACTCTAAGGTTGATATAGATTTATTAGAGTTTTGATTTTATAGGGGTAAATTGTTGTTAAAGAAATTTGGGTTCGGGTTAGTTTTATACATTTTTAAATTAGTGATGAGCGAGTGTGATGATTATTGGTTTTTCATCCTGTGATATTAATGTGTGCTATTGTAAATAAAGTAAATATGTTTAAAATGTAATAATCCTTTGAACAAGGAGGGGGACATGAAAAGGATTTTATGGGTTATGGCAGTCTTGATTATGGTTAGCTTTATGGGGTGCGCAAAGGGTCCACCGAAAGTTTTGGTTGTTTTCAGTTATAGTGAAGAACATGTGTGGTGTACGGAGGAGTTGGACGGTTTGAAGGAAGCTCTTGGTGAAAAGGAGATAAATCTAGAAACCTATTATATGGACACTAAAAATAAAACGGGTGAAGATTGGAAACTTGAATCTGCTGAAAATACCGAGAAAAAGATTAAAAAGTTCAAGCCCAAGGTGTTAGTTTTGTTTGACGATAATGCATGTGAATTAGTTGGTAAGAATCATGTTGGTGATAAGATGTCTATTGTGTTTGCAGGTGTTAATAACGATCCTTCAGTTTACAATTTCCCGGATGGAAATGTTACAGGTGTTATCGAGAGAAATCAATTTGACAAAGCTTTTGAACTCTTGAAATCTTTAGCTCCCGATGTGAAGAAGATAGCATTTATTTCTGATGAAAGTCCTACATCACAACTTGTTATGGCTCGGTTGAAAGAGACGGAATTGCCAATAGAACTTGTAGAGGTTTTTGTTTCCAATGATTTTAATGGTTGGAAGGAAAAGATTGCTGAATATCAGACTACTGTCGATGCTATCGGTTTTTATTCATGCTTTACTCTTACCGATGAAACAAGCGAAACTAATTTACCTGCCGAAATGGTTGTAAAGTGGATAATTGATAATAATAAACTTCCAGAGTTGTGTCTTTATAGGTATTCTATAGAAGATGGATTCCTTTGCGAATACAGTCTAAACGGTGCGGATCAAGGTAAAGCCGCAGGTGAGATGGTTATTAGTATTTTAGATGGAACCAAACCTGCCGACATTCCTGTTGTTACTGTTGACACTGGTTATAAAGTGATAAATGAAAAAAGAGCTGCAGAATTAGGCTTAACGATTCCTGAAGAAGGTGAAGAAGTTGCCATGGCTGAGAAGGAAACTGAGGAAGGAAAACCTGTTGAGGAGGAAGAAGCAACCGAGGAAAAACCCGCTGAATCCAAAAAGACCAAAAGAGTAGTTAAATAAGTAAATAAGTTCACATGGTTGGATTGTGGATTAGGTCGGGGGTTTTGCATCCTCCGACCTTTTTTTATACTCGGTATTTGCAGCTCAAGCTTTGGAATCTGCGATATTTAGGAGCAAATAATAAAAACCCTTACTTATGCTAGATTTTGAAAAATCAAAATTAAAACGTTATTTTCCAACCTTCATCGGTGAGAACTAATTTGAAAAACCATAAATTCCAATTAACTTCACTGTCTTTACACACCATGACAAGAGCATCTACTATCGCCTTCCCTTGTATCATGGTGATTTGAACATCGTATATTTGCGTCAGATAAAGCTCTTGGTCCATTCTCCAACATTCGGAAGTGTCAGCCAATAATTCTTTCACAAGACTCGAATCATTCATTGTAGTCGCTTCAATAAATTCCATAACAATCCATTCAGGAGCAGGTGTTTTTATTCCCCACTGGTATGCAAGTCGGTCAAAGTAGCGAGGACAACCGAGAATCTGCGCTTTCTCAAATAATTCCTCTGCTTCTGTTACTTTATTTTGAACAGTATAAATATTGCTCAGCAAGAACATCGCTCTTGCAATAATATAACGATATCCAGTAGTACCCTCGGAATATGGTGTTCTTGGGTTCGTAGAGAAACATTTAGTCATGGATAGCAATATTTCCTTTGCCTTTGTGGTGTCGGAGAGATTAAGAAATCTCTTTGCTGCTTTAAGTTGTTCTCTGGGCAGAACATACGGAGCTCGATCTAAAGCACGATTAATGTATTCATGTGCTATAGTACTATCGCTATGCCAAAGTGAGAATCCAAGACTATATAAAGCATCAATATTCTCTGGTTCAAGTTCCAAAACTTT
The DNA here is from genome assembly GCA_030620455.1 of bacterium. Taxonomy (GTDB): domain Bacteria; phylum UBP14; class UBA6098; order B30-G16; family B30-G16; genus JAUWMV01. The sequence goes on from JAUXEQ010000134.1 coordinate 4,837, forward strand.
TTCAAATTCTTTTCGAGCAATATCAAACTTTCCTTTAAGCTTGTGTTTAAGACCCAATTCATGATGAAATCGAGCAGAGAATGGGTACAGATTAATTGCGCGTTTTAGATAAGTTATTCTTTCTTCAGGTTGACTCTGAATTTCGCTGCTGTTGAAGTAAAGTGAGGATTGAGAGATAATTCC
>JAUXEQ010000189.1 GCA_030620455.1 bacterium
GGAGCAAAAATTATCGGGCAGGTAACAGGACCCTCTAAACCTTCGATATCAAAATTGCAAAAGCCGAATAGTCTGTTATCTGTTCTACCATCTGCTAGAATCAGGTTTCTGCGACCAGTGGGTTCAACCTGAATTTTCTCAAGCCAATCTTCAGGAATGAATGTATAGAGTGCTTCTGTATCTACCCAGAATTCGTGTTCAAAAAACAGATTTGGCTTTTTTGTATTAGATACTCTAACCTTTTTCTTAAACATGCTCATAGAATTTCATCGATTTAAAGATAATAGTTTCTAATTAAATATACAGATTAATAATTTGCTGTCAAGTAAACGATTAAACTTCAAAGAATATTTTTGAATCATGGTTCATTTATTGCAGCTAATTTGATATACATTATGCAATTTGCTCTCTATCGAATTCATTTAAATGAAACTACAATTAATTTAGGGAACACTCAAATCCAGTAAATTATTCAGGAGGGCATGCACATTGTATGTGTATATTGCAACCATTGCCGCAAGCACAGCCCATAACAGAATTACCTGCAGGTAATTCCGGAAACTCAAGTATCCTTAAAAACAATTCTGGTACTTGAGTTATATTTAGTTCTGTAACTTTAATTTCATCCGCCATATCACTCCTCCTTGTTATTTAGGATATTGAAACTAATCGAGTGTTCCCCAATTTTAAGTCTCTAATCTTTTGGAGAGCAAACCATTTAATTCTATTATCTATATCGGCAACCACCTGCTTGCAGGAAATAACATCAGTTAACTTTTGATTTGATCTTTTTGCCAATACTCGAAGTTTTCTACATCCACCCCAGCAAATAGGAAGGTATTTACATTCTATACAGCTTTTATCCACTTCCAAAGAAACATCTCCCCAGTTTTTATATGACTCACTGAAAATATTCCCTACTGAATCCTTTTCGTCAAAACTCTCTAAGGCAGTGCATTTATAAAGCCGTCCATCAGTCTGAACAAGGAAATAAGTAGATTGATCTGCATAACAATAATTATAGCGTTCAAGAAAACTGCCAAAATCAATTCTATAGCCATGTTCTATTGCATACGAATAGAATTCATCCAGAACTTCCCTTTCCTTTTTTTGAGTAATATCAATTTTACCGCAACCCCATATCTTACGACAATATACTTGAACTCGATTACGAAATTCTTCGGGAACCTTATCGAGTAATTCAATAAGATATTCAAGATTCTCTTCATCATAATTGCAACGCAAAAGCAGGAAAGATTTCTTACATTGTTCAAGGAAGTTATTGACATTCGTAAGGATCCGACTAAATGTGGGTTTTCCAGATATTGTTTTCCGTTTTGAATTGTGATATTCGCCAGGTCCGTCAAGTGTTACTTGAATCGTATTTATACCAAGTAAACCCAACATTTTCGATGTTTCTATGTCAAGTAAATATCCATTTGTAGTTAATTCATAGTATGATCTCATTTGAGGATAATTATTCTTTAAAACGTTACAGAAATTAAGCATTTCAAATACAATCTCAGAAGCGCAAAGAGGTTCACCACCAAAAAAGGATAAATTTAAAAGTGAGAGTTTGTCAGCTCGCTTCTCGATTAAGGATTTTACTCTTTCAATAACATCTCTCCTCATTATCCCCTTTCTTTCCCGCTCATAGCAGTAGCTGCAATTAAAATTGCAACTCATCGAGGGAATTAAAGTAAGAGACAAAACATCTTCTCGATTATTCCACAATCTATAAAGTCTCGATGCTGCTTCAATCTCATTAAAATTCTCATTTACGATAAAAAATCGTTCCTTTAGTAAACGAAATGTTTTCTCTGAGAGGAAATGAATGTTCTCTGGTAGTTTATTGCATTCTAGAAGTAAAAGATTTCGATATAACAAATTATATAACAAAAATTTATTTTCATCTATGCTAACTTTAATATTGTATCTCGACCATTTCATTATTCCCTAAGTAAATAGATAGATTCAATGAAGGTCAAGCATATAATGTTTGGAAAGTATACAGGAAATTTGTTCAATGCACGTTGCTGCCCACCCATATAGAACCGGGTGTCATGATTTATGCAAACATCAAACGTCGACCAACGGGCACAGGTATAGGGTCACCGAACTCTTTGGCTGTATCAATCCAAAGCTTAATAGCTGCATTTATGTTTATCAGCGCTTCTTCTTGCGTGTTTCCGTGTGCCATGCATCCCGGGAGTTGAGGTATATCGGCAACGAAAGCCTGATCATCATCGCTCCAGTAAATAATAGTTTCATACTTTTCCATTACCTGTCACCTCCAAGATGGTATTTCACTATCACATTCCAAACCTGACAAACTTGATATGGTTTTGCTTTATCGTCATCTTTTTGTATGTTTATTTTCTCTTCAATTCCCGATTTCCGAAATAGATGATGACTGCTGCGAATGCGCTCATCGAATCCCAATTTAAGAAGCAACTGACATAAATCGGAAAATCGGATACTAGCATCAGACGAGCCGCTCAGGATTTGCATAAGCAGTCTATCAAATTTCCCCATTGCGAATTCCTTTATCTCGTGTTCGCTCTATCTATAAGATTATCCTGTTATTTGTCTACTGTCAAGGCAAAAAGTTATAAACAATAAGCATTAAGCTCTAATCCCGATACACCTCCGCCACCTACACTTCCGAATACTCTCCATATCCTGAGCTATTCTTTGCTCTTACATATGACATAAATATCAAGAACCAGTACCCCAAGTTCTCATTAAACCTGAAATAAAGGATAGTTTACAATTTGTAAATCTTTGTATGGGTGATCTTTCAGCTTACTATCTTCTTGTCTCCCAGAACTTATTATTAAATAATCAGTAATTAAAAAAATCAAGCGAATAATGTTTGGAAAGTGTTCGAAATTTTACGTCTTCACTGCTGAAACAAGAATAAAGATTTATTCGGATTAAAAATCACTTTTCCAAATTATTTCGCTCATTGTTCTTACCACCTTTCCAACACAAGGCTTTTGTGTTTTCGCCTATAAGTTTTAGATTTTCAGTAACAAATCCTGCCTTTTGAGCTATTTCTGTTAGTTCATCCGGTCCAAGGTTTTTGCTATACGGCGCGGGTGAATGCCACTTCTTCATATAACGAAATCCTAACGCTAATTTCTTAAAAAACGACATCCCGTATCCAGTGTAATCTACTGTTAAAATTCTTCCATCATCTTTTAGAACTCTGTTTGCTTCCATCAGAATTGCAACGGGATTCTTCACAATATGGAGCAAATTTGCCATAAAAACAGTATCGAATGTATTATCATCGAATGAAGTTTTATAGGAATCTTCTATCCGAGTTTCCACATTTATAAATTTGCTCAATTTTTTATTAGCCTGCTCAATCATCTCCCCACTCAAATCCGTTGCCACCAGGCGCTTTACTACAGTTGCAATTATTTCCGAAAAAAGACCCGAGCCACATCCCAATTCCAGAACTACACCGGTATCATTGAACTGATTTATGAGCCAATTCTCTATTTCTCGGTTAATTGTATGACCCACTATGTAAAGGACAACAGTATCGTGTGTATTTGAACGTTTACTCCAGTATTTATAAACTTTTTCATTTCCTGACATTTTGATCTCCTTGTTTTTTCATCCATCGGAAAGAAAAAATGTTTAGAAGTATTCCTGAAATAAGCACAAATGTGAGCAAGACTATTTGGCAGGAGTCAACAGGGCTCTCACCGAGATGATCGATTAGGTGCCAGATATTCATAAGTGTGAATAGCAAACTGAGGACAAGGTTGGTAATTCTACACCATTTTACTTCAATAGATAGAGTTAGGACTATCATAATCATTGGGAATAGAAAGAAAAACAGCATCATCCACATCATTGGAGCCATTGGGTTGGCAGCTATTTGTTCTTGAGTCATAGCAACACTCTGTCCCCAGAAAACAGGCATTACTGCTAATAGCGTATGGGATATCATCCCGAAAAGAAATACTCCCCACAACATTATTACCTTTATTCTGTTGTTCATAATTTTCTCCTTCATTCTTTTGTTCTTTAATAGACAATAGGTATTATTTTCTTAGTTTTTTTCATATAATCTTTATACACCTGACC
>JAUXEQ010000209.1 GCA_030620455.1 bacterium
ATTGGAACAGTCATAAAATATGCAACACAGAGATTATTCGATATGGGGATAAAAAACGTTTTGATTAAAGGAGGACATCTTAAAGGTGATAATATCTTAGATAGGTTATTAACTTCCGATGGTTATGAAATAGAATATTCTAGACAAAGACTCAAGAAGAAACCTAGAGGTACTGGATGCACTCTATCATCCGCCATTGCAGGATTTCTTGCAAATGGAGAACCGATTGAAAAAGCGTTTCATTTAGCTGAGAATTTCATGGACAAATATCTTAAAGATTCACGATATATTATAGAATAAACTTTTCATAAGAAAAGGACTGAAGAAAAATTTTAACAATTATCAAAGTATTTAGCGTATAGTAAACCTTTTAATGATTTTGCAAAACCCTTGTGTTGTTTATACCACGTTTTATCTTATATTTTAGTTTCTGAGAAGGGAGATTAATGCAAAATTTCATCGATATGTTCATGAATAGCAGTATACTTTCTAAAGGTATAATACTAATCCTAATAGTAATCTCTGCCTATTGTTGGGGAATTATGTATTTCAAATGGCGACGATTTGCGAAAATAAGAAGAGAGAGTATCAAAATTTTAAAAAAAGTTGAATCACTGAGAGCGAGTGAAATCCTAAGTATCAACTTAACACCAAGGGAAAATCCTATTGTAAGGTTGTTGAATGCTGTTAAAAGTGAGTCAACAATTGAGCAAATTAGAGATGAACAAGGATTTGTTTCAACCAGACGTATACTCCCTGATATAGAAGCTTTGAAAGAGCGACTGGATGCAGAAATGGATGTGATTTTATCGGATGTAGAATCCCGAGTGGATTTTCTTGCAACTACGGCTACTGTTGCGCCATACTTGGGACTTTTGGGTACTGTACTCGGTATAACCCAGAGTTTCTGGGAAATTGGAACACATAGCACAGCAAATATCGCTGTTGTAGCTCCAGGTCTTGCAGAAGCTCTTATTACTACAATTGTTGGCTTGATTGTAGCCATACCAGCGGCGATAGGGTTCAACTGGCTGCGGGGTTATCTAAGAGAATTAGCTACCGATCTTCAGCATTTTACAAAACACTTTCTTGTTAGGCTCTTTAAGGACAAGATTCGATAAGGAGAAATAATGCGACAAGCTTTTTTCGTTTTCATAATTTTATTCTTGGCTGTAATTCCTGCTCAAACAAAGGATGAACCGTTATTTCCACCTGCCTTAGATTCCGTTGCTTGGGCATACATCGATACTGCAATGTATTTTTCAGGTACAACTCCCCGCGATGCTGAATTCGAAAAGAAATGGGCTACAGATACATTGTTCCGTCTTTCTATTGTGAATCGATTCCTCGATTATCCACTCGAACTACCTGATTCCCTCGACAGTTGGACAACATTCATGATGAAAAACTATGATAACCTCTCAGAACTTGTAGTCTGGATGTTCAAACGAATCGATGTCGATTTTAAAAAGGATATAAAGAAAATTATCAATAAAGACCTAAGTAAAATTTCAAAAGCAGATTCCACTGCATCTTCTCTACCTGAACCTTATAGATCTTCATTAAGAACATTACTTGCAGCTTTTGATATAGCGGATATACATCGTGAAAATATGATGGAAGACTTATCGAGCGAATCGTTAGATTCCTTATTATATCTTCTACCCACTTTTTGGACAGACGAAGAAGATACATTAGCTGACTCCTTGGAATGCTATTTCCTAAAACTTCTAGGGCATGAATGCGATACAACCCTCGAGATTCATTTAGATTCTCTTTATGAAATGATTCATTCCATTGATTTAGATGAATTAGGTTTTGCATCGGTTGCAATTTCAGTAGGTACACAAAAAGCAATACAAATTCTCGAGGAAAACAAAAATTTACCAAATTTGAATAATATCCAAAAATTTGAGACCCGCTGGGGAGAAGTCCAGATAGGCACAAAAAACAGCGATGTATATAGTAATGCTTCGATAATTATCGATCCGGGTGGAGACGATATCTATAAAGGAGATTTTGGATCTGGTGTATTAGGTAGGAATTATTTTGGTGTAGTTATCGATCTTGAAGGAAATGATATATACGATTCTAGACGTACAATTTTTTCTCAAGCTACTGGAGTTTTCGGATGCGGAATTATTGCCGACCTTTCTGGTGATGATGTTTATCTGACAAGTCACTACGGACAAGGCGCAGGTCTTTTTGGAACCGGGTTACTTGTGGATTTCGAAGGAGACGATCGATATTCTGGTGGTGTTTACGTTCAGGGTGCGGGTAATTTTGGCATCGGTGCAATCGTTGATATGTCAGGTGAAGATATTTATAACTCATATGCATATTCTCAGGCTTTTGCTGGTCCTAAAGGTTTTGGTCTCAGTTTGGATAACGATGGTTCAGATAATTATTACTGTGGTGGAAAATATTCTCATGCTCCACTTGCTCCATTAGACTATCACTCTTTCGCTCAAGGTTTTTCAATTGGCTGGCGACCGGATGTTTCAGGTGGTGTCGGTTTAATGTTCGATAATAAGGGTAATGATTCTTATACAGCTGGAGTATATAGTCAGGCTACTGGTTATTGGTATTCGCTTGGAATTCTTATCGATAATGAAGGTAATGACATCCATAATTCGGTTTACTATCCCCAGGGTTCAGGAATACACCTTGCAATAGGTGCTCTGGTTGATAGAGACGGTGATGATGTTTATGTGTCCAGAAGCGGACCCGGTCAAGGATCTGCACACGATTATTCTGTGGGATTTCTCTCTGATTATAGAGGGGATGATATCTATGTCATTGACGGTGGCAATGCAGCAGCTTTGACAAATTCCTTTGCGCTCTTCGTTGATCGAAATGGGGACGATTTATATGCAAAAAAGAGAACTCGCTCCTCAAATTATGGAATTGCCAGAAGTGCAAGAGGAACAGGTAGTTTTGCATTATTTCTTGACTTGGAAGGTCCTGATCAATATCCACTGTCAGATAAAGCAGATAACAATTCCTGGTGGTTCTATGGGGATGTAGGAGTTGGTCTTGACGTGGTTGGAGAACCATTTCCTGAGCCAGTGAAAGAGTTAGCTGAAGAGATAGCCGAGGAAGAATTGGACACACCTCGAACAATGGAGAAGATTTTTAAGGAAGCTTCTGTATGGGCTGTTGGTTCTGCTCAGATTAAAGCAAAAAAAGCCTTTGAGGAACTTGTAGATTCTGGACAAGCGGCTGCGGATTATATTTGCGAAAAGCAGCTTGCAACGAAGTCGAGCTTGCGTTTGAGAACAATTAAAAATTTTACTAAAGAAGTTCCTGAACTTATGCGACCTTGCCTATTTAAGGCGTTACATGACGAAAACCTTCGTCGAAGGGGAAATGCAATTTATGTTTTCGGTGAAGCTAAGGACACAATGGCTGTTGATTCTTTGATCCCTCTTCTTAAGAAAAAGAAAGCGAGACTTGGTGTTATATCAGCATTAGGCAAGATTAAGGATACCTCTGCAGTTATGCCGATTATGAAGTGGAAAGACGAAGAACGTCAATCGGTTCGATATATGGTCTCAAAGGCTTTGAGTGATATCGGTGACCCAAGATCGATACCCATCCTTCTGGATTTTTTAAATGATGATTATCTAACAGTCAGAATTGCA
>JAUXEQ010000183.1 GCA_030620455.1 bacterium
AATTTTCGTTCCATAATATCGTTCAGAATGTTATCTAAATTTTCGCCATGAATACTCACTTGATAAACTAATATACCGAGAAATTTCATTATATTTTCCATCGCAATTTCACCGCTCTCGATGCAAAGTTTTTTTGCATATCCCAGATTGAACAAAAAATGTTGAAGAATTTCATCTACGCTTTGTTCAGCTTTCATATTGACAAGTTGCAGCAGATTTTTGCATGCTTCCGCGAGATTTCTTTGTTCCTCGTTTTGTGCTTCTGACGATTCAATCCACTGTTGAAGTTCACTCCACAGGGAATCATTCGACATTTCGACGACTTCGACTATAGTTCCAATTGGAATGGAGAACAAAGGCGATTGAAGTAAGGATAGAAGTATACCATTGGCGTTCTGGTCATTCAAGAATTCTAACAGATGAAGCAATACTTTAACTTCATGTGAATTGTATAAACCACCTTTTCCCACTGGCACAGCAGGAATTCCTACAGCACGAAGTTCCTTAACTATTTTGCTTACACCGTTATTCGAATAATGTAAAACCATAATATCACCCGGTTCAAGATTGCTCGTGCTATCTTCGGTTCGAACTTCTATCGCAGGATCGTTTTGTAATTTCTCGACAACATATCGCATGACCCATTTAGCCATGATATCGATATTTACTTTTCCATTTAATGAGACGATTTGAAACAGACTCTTAATATTCCCATAGTTTTCGCACGCGGAGGAAAGCGGTTGATGCCTTGCCTCGTATGGTTTTTCTGCATCGGAAAAGAGATTTTCAAATATTGCATTCATTTTGGGATCGAGCAATGATTTCAGTGTTCTGTAATTCTTTTTAAGTGGTATAGGGGTATATCCGCGTTCACGGACGAATTTCTCACCGTCCCTTATCACTTCGACCTCGGAACCTTGAAAGCGGAATATCGACTGCTTTTCATCTCCCACCATCAATCCACCCTTGGATTTTGAAAGCAACTTTGAAAGGATTTCCCATTGGAGCGGCGAGATATCCTGAAACTCATCGATTAAAAGGTATGACGGCACAACATCCTTAAGCTTCTTCAGCATTTCCGGTTTATTAAGCGTGTGGTTCGTATAAATCAATAAATCATTATAATCCAGAAAATGCTTTTTATCAGTGCTTTGAAACAGGAAGTTCTCGAATGCAATGTATAGTTTTGCCAATGAAATCATAAAATATGCATAATCGGCAATATTTTCTATACCCGATATTTCAGAAATCATTTCTTTAAGCATTTTTAACATCTCGATAAGAGAGCTATCTTTCTTTGATCTGAGTCCTTTCAGTGAACTCAGAACTTCCTCGACCCGATCTTCACTCGGAATTGAACTCCACGATAAAACAAGCGTAAGAGCCTTATTCGCTTTTTCTAAAGTTTTCCCAGTTAGAACATTCACTTGCGGTTCGATTTCTCGTGCTATTGCTTGGATTTCCTCGAGCTTTTTTCCCAATTCTAAATAGTCGACCCACTTCTTACCGAGTTCCTCCGGAGTCTCCTCGGCGAGTTTAACGATGTGTTCATAGTAAATATTTCGTTTTTTAAATAAATTCGGCAATAATCGTGTGATACTATAGAACTGACTCATCTCCAACAGTTTATACAATCTGATTCTCAGTTCTTTTGATATGCTTCCTCTGATAACACTCTCCAAAAAATCCCGTGTGAAATCTTTCAATTCGTGAATTTCTGGTTGTATTGTGAAGTCAGGATCCACTTGCGCTTCAAACGGATGTGTAGAAAGGATTCTTTGGCAAAGGGAATGTATTGTCGAAATCTGAGAAACATCGAGAGCCCGATAAACATCGAACCATTGCGGATTATCTTCTTTCATAGCTCTCTCGAATACAATCTTATTGACACGTTCCACCATTTCGGCTGTGGCTTTTTCTGTAAATGTTACTGCAAAAATATCACAGACAGCCTCGGTAGGCGATTTGCCAGAGGATAGCAATTCATCGATGCAATTAATGAATCTGTTTGCCAAGATCCTTGTTTTCCCAGTCCCTGCGCCAGCTGTTACTAACGTAAAACCTTGAGCTTGAGAAGCTTTTCGCTGCTCTTCGTTAAGTTCATCTCGAAGATGATTCATTTGTTAAAATTCCCTATTATTTATTAATAATTTGCGAACCTACATAGCCATTCCACCGTCCACACGGATTACTTCACCGGTAATGTAATCGCTTTCGGATGAGCAAAGAAATGCCACAACTGCAGCAACATCCTTTGGCTTTCCAGAATAACCCAGAGGTGTGGATAATAGGAACTGGTCGATCGCCTTTTGCGGAAGATTTGTTGTCATCTCGGTCTCGATATATCCCGGTGCGACAGCATTACATCGTATGCCCTTGGCAGCAAACTCTTTAGCCACACTCTTCGTCAAACCGATTAATCCCGCTTTAGATGATGCATAATTTGCCTGCGCTGGATTGCCAAAAAGCCCTATAACCGACGATATGTTCACAATTTTCCCGTATTTCTTTTTCATCATTGGTCGAACAGCTGCTTTGGTTAATAAGAACGCACCCTTAAGATTTACGCTCAGCACAATGTCCCAATCTGTCGGTGTTAACCTAAGCACAAGATTGTCCCGTGTTATTCCAGCATTGTTAATTAAAATGTCCAGACCACCGAACTTCTCGACGATATCTTTGACAGTTCGTTGCACCGAGTCCCAATCGGTTACATCGCAAATAAAGCATTCAGCTGTTCCACCCGATGCTGAAATTTCAGCAACTTTGGCTTTCATTTCTGATTCCAAAATGTCCACCAATGCAATTTTAGCTCCCAAAGATGCGAGATATTTAGCGATTTCTGCACCTATTCCTCTTGCTGCACCCGTTATTAATGCGACTTTTCCATCTAAATTCATATTTCCTCCTTTTTATATTTATAAAGAAAGAAAACAAAGTTAAATATCGCAAGCTGGAAAAATCTTTGATTGAAGAATATCATAGGTAAATTGTAAAAATTTGGAGTATTATAGATGAAAATTTTTCGGGGAAATGAAGCTAATTATTTTATTGTTCCAGTGCCTATAGGCAATCTCAGCGATATAACACAGAGAGCTGTCGATACGCTTTCTACTGTGGATTTGATATATTGTGAGGACACGCGTCGGGCAAGAATACTTCTTGGTCATATAAAAATCAAAAAGCCGTTGATATCTCTTCATTCTCACAATGAAAGAGCGAGAGTTAGGGAGGTTCTCTCGAAATTAGGAAGAGGAATTAAAATCGCTTATATTACCGATTCTGGGACACCGGTAATTTCCGATCCCGGAGCAAGTATTATTCGAGCAATATTGAATGCTGGTTTTTCAATTACAGCGCTTCCCGGACCTACTGCTCTTATTCCTGCAATTGTTATGTCCGGACTGCGATCCGACAAATTTTTGTTTTTAGGCTTTGCGCCATCCACTGCAAAAAATCGAAAAAAGCTTCTAAGGAAAATTTCTGATATAAAATATACTCTAATATTCTATGAATCTCCGAAAAGACTTTTGAAATTCCTGAATGACGCACTGCAAATATTAGGCTGTCGGAGAATTTCTGTCGTTCGGGAAATTTCAAAGATACATGAGGAAACAGTCTCGGGTACGATAGAAGAGCTAATCGAGCATTTCAACTCGATAGAAATCCTTGGCGAAATGACCATCGTTGTTGAGGGTACTTTATCTAAGTCGGAAGCTGAACCTGTGGATTGAACGAATGCCGTGATTTTCGATCGCTTTGTAGTGATATTTTGTTGGGTATCCTTTGTGTGAAGAGAAATTATAATTTTCGAAAATTTCATCGAGGCTGCACATCAAACAATCTCGAGCGACTTTAGCTATGATAGAAGCTGCGCCTATGGACGGAATAATCCTATCGCCGCCGATAATGGCTTTTTGATTTATTACAAGTCCAGGAATGATATCTCGACCGTCGGTCAAGACTAATTCGGGAGTCTCCGGAAGTTCTTCAATAGCACGTCTCATTGCGAGAAGGCTTGCTTTCCGAATATCGAGAGCATCGATAATTGACGGAGAAACTGCAGCAATTGAAACACATTGCGCTTTAACCATAATTATTTCAAAGAGTTCCAGTCTTTTCTTATGTGAAATTGATTTCGAATCGGGGTAGTTTCCGTTTTCTATAACGACTGCCGCAGCAACAACTG
>JAUXEQ010000283.1 GCA_030620455.1 bacterium
AATGGTAAAACGATTCAGAAAAAGATTGTATTGCTAAAATAAATATAAACTAAATACTTGACATACCCAGTCGGAGATTATATATTAAAAATCTTGAAGATACAGGAAAGTTGACTTAGGTGTAAGTGGTAAACATCGGGTATTTGTCTGATGAGGATTATTGCTAATGGTAAAATGGTTCAGAAAAAGATTGTATTTGTTAAAATAATTTCTACATAAGATAAAATTCATTGACTAAAAAAAAATTGTTAGCTATATTAGTTTGTTAATATTTGAAGGAGGTTTCAATGAAAAGATGTTTAACTGTTGCATTGCTCTTTCTACTCGCTGTAAGCCTAATTTCAGCGTATCCAAGGATACCAGTGGGTGAATTGTTTGCACGTTCAACTTGCCCACCATGCAGGACAGCTCATACAATGTTAGCTTCACGTTCTTCAGAATGGGAAGATTCAACATTGTTAGTAGTATTTCATGTTTCAGGTGATCCGTTTCATATTCCTGCAGGAGATAGTCGTGCAACTTATTACAGAACCTGGTATCCAATAACTGGGATTCCAGATATGATGATTAATGGCGCGGATTATCGTCATATAACAAGTGATTATATTCCTACATTTAGGAGTTTTTTCTGGACATCATCGTTCGTAGGTATAGAGATTGTAAAAATGACTTTTGACAGTATTGGAATCGATATTTGGATCGAGGATTCTTCACAAATCGGTGATTATAGTTTAATTGCCCTCATATGTCAGGATAGCCTATTTGATGCTTCATTGCAATTCGATTGGGTTGTTAAAGAAGTTCTGACAAATCCTGGTGCCGGTGATCCTTTAACCCTTAGTTATCCCGATACAATTTATAGACAATTCCCTTTACCAGTTCCTCCTGGAGCTGATCCAGAAAATGTATACTTCGGTGCTTATGTCGCTGGACCAATTCGCGGTACTTCTACTACTGCTCCAACAATTCAGAATGCTGTAAAAAGATACCTCACTGCAAGACCTGCCTACATTTATCATACATCAATTAATGTGGGTAAAAGAATCACTGATTACGGCGATACTGCTATATTTGTCGTTACTGTTTATAACGATGGTACTGTTACTGATAACTATCACCTTAAATTTGAAGTTCTCTCAGAACCTGCTTCATGGACTTCTGGCATTGGTGGAACACATTCAACTTGGGATCTCAGTCTTTCCTCGATGTCGGAGCAAGAATTTCCAGTTATAATAACTAAACCGGTTAGAGGTGTCGGTCGCTACAGGATGATTATCAGTGCTGATTCTGTCGCTGGCAGAGTCGATACCCTATCATTCACTCTTGGTGCAAAGCCAAAAGTATTGGTGGTAAACGATTCACCAGATCCTGACTCGTCCGATTATTGCAGATACTTCAACTATGGAAATCATACTTACTTATATTGGAATGTTAAACAAGATGGAGCTCTTTCTGATTTTACAACCTATGATCCTGAATTAGTAATCTGGTACACAGGAAACGATACATCCTCATCCGTTCTGAATCATGAAAGAGGAGAGTTTACAACACATTTCATAAGAAACAGTAGATGTTTCATACTAAGCGGTGCAGGAATATGCCAAGCTAATTTTGGAGCTTTTCTTAGTTTCACCCTTTCAATTAATTACGTCGCAGTAAAATCTTCTCCTCTTTTAGTATCTGCAACACACGATGTTACCGAATTCGATGGATGGTCTGGAACTCTTTCAGGTGCAGCTAGAGGCGAGGTTATGACCCCGATTTCAAGCACACCAGTTTTACAGTATTTTGACGGGACAATAGCCGGCGTAGTCCGAGATTCCCCAGGTAAATTCGTTTTCATGGGTTTCCCTATGGAAGCTCTTCCGTATCGTGAATTTAGATTGCTCATGAATAGATGCTTAGAATTCTTTGACATTTCAGGAGTTGAAGAGACTGGATTACCGACTTCAATAAGCATTTCGGCATACCCAAATCCCTTTAATACTTCCTGTCAGATTACTTACGCTATTCCAGATGGTAACAATGGAACATTAGAAATAATTGGAGTTGATGGAAGAGTTGTACTCAATAAGTCGATTAATGGATCAGGAATATATACATGGAATGCATACAATGTTAGTTCTGGAATATATCATGTTCAAGTTCGTTCAGGAAACACAACTCAAACTGCGAGAATTGCGCTAATTAAATAAAGCATTTTTGCAAAATTAAACTTGAGGAAGTCATTATTCATTTGGCTTCCTCTTTTTTTGGTTACATTTATTATGAAAATTTTATCGATAGATACATCCACTGATTATCTCTGTCTTGGATTTGGAATAAATGATGAATTAATATCTGAGATTTCACTTAAAGCTCCGAAAAAGCATTCTCAGCTTTTGCCTCAGCTTGTCAAAAATCTTCTCGAACCAGTGACTGTTGATTTAAGGGATATCGATATTATCACTCTTTCAATAGGACCTGGATCTTACACTGGTCTAAGGATTTCAACAGCTTTCGTACAGGGTTTGGCTTTGTCCAATGAAAACTTGCGAACTGTATGCGTAGATTCTTTAACAGTTTATGCACAAAGATTTCAAAACTGCAAGGAAACGGTCGCAGTTGCTGTGGACGCTCGGTCTAAAGAGATCTACGGTGCAGTATTCGATGTCTCCGATACTCATCCGACTCCAATCATTCCATCAGATGTTTTCTCTGTAAAGGAATTCGAACAAAAATTAAATAGCTTTCCGAAAATAATACTTATGGGAAACTATGCTAAAAAAATAGAAACATCGATGAAAACAATTCTTCCTAATGATTTTGCAATT
>JAUXEQ010000082.1 GCA_030620455.1 bacterium
GTGTCTAAAGAGAGCGGATCTTATCATTAGTTCTGCCACATAAGCCATGTTTCGTAATTCCAATATCTTTCTCCGAACAGGATTTTTGCGATAGAAATCTTCAATTTCCTCCCACATCAATCGAACTCTTGTTAATGCTCTTTCCAGTCTTGAGATCGAACGAACAATTCCCATATAATCCCACATAAGAGCTCTGAGAACTTTGTAATTGTGTTTAATTATAACCCATTCACCTCGATCGAATACACCGGAATCGTCCCAATCCGGAATAATTGGCATTTTCTCTGAGGACAAATCTATTCTTTTCACATGTTTGAAGCAGAAATCAGCAAAGGCAAAAGCTTCAAGAAGAGAATTGCTAGCAAGTCGATTTGCACCATGAAAACCGGTATGAGCAACCTCTCCGCAAGCATAGAGATTTTCTATATCGGTTCTGCCATGCTCGTCAACGATGACACCACCGCATATGTAATGTGCAGCAGGAACCACTGGGATCATTTCTTTTGTTATATCAAGACCTCGGTTTAGGCAAGATTGATATATGTGTGGGAATCGTTTTTTTATATATTGTTTACCTTTGTGTCTGATATCAAGATAAACGAATCTCTCACCAGTTGCTTTAAGCTCCTGATCTATGGCTCTTGCGACAATATCTCTCGGACCTAATTCACCCAATTTGGTATATTTTTTCATGAATTTCTCATGTTTTATATTATAAAGAATTCCACCATCACCCCGAACCGCCTCAGAGATTAAGAAATCTGTGGATTTTGGTTCATTAGGATTGTAAAGGACTGTGGGATGAAATTGCATCATTTCCATATTTGCAATCCGAGCACCTGCACGATAAGCCATCGCGAAACCATCACCTGTAGCAACCGAAGGACAGGTAGTATGCTGATAAAGAACTCCAGCACTGCCAGTTGCCAAAAGGGTTTTCTTTGCTATTATAGTTTTTACCATTTCGTTTTTTGTATCTAATGCATAGGCACCGTAACATTCAATGTTCTCCCAGGGCTTGATTGGATAATTTGGAAGATGATGCTGAGTAAGAAGATCAATCGCAACATGATATTCCAGAAGTTCGATATTCGGGTTTTGATAAATTTTCTCGAGTAGCGTTTTTTCTATTGCATGACCTGTATAATCTGCAATATGGACAATTCTATTTCTACTGTGACCACCCTCAAGACCACAGTTAAAATCATTTCTTGAAGAACCTTCATTATGCGAGAACTTCACTCCAAGTTTTGTTAACTTTGAAATAACTTCCGGAGCATAGGAGATAACTTTTTCAACGATATAAGGTTTACAAAGTCCAACACCTGTTCTGAGTGTATCCTCGATGTGAAGGCTAATAGAATCGTCAGTTCCCGGAATGACTGCTGCAATTCCGCCCTGTGCTAAATCGGTGCTGGTTTCGATAGCTTTCGATTTAGAAATAAGTATAACTTTGCCAATTGTTGCTGCATTTATCGCAAATGTCAGACCAGCGATACCTGTGCCAATTACTAAAAAATCGGTGTTGAAAAGTTTTTTCTCCATAATAAACTAAATAGCTATAGATGTATTTGCATTATATAAGATAAACATCATTATTGGTCAACTAAATAAAGAACTATTTTTAATCTCAATTTCGTATAATTAACACTATTGTAGTTCTGCAGACAAATATGTATGGTTATATGAAATAAAGAAGTCATTTATGAATAATCCGATTTTTTTTGAATTTTTCAGATTGTATTATTAATACTGAAATACAAAGAAATTTACTTTAGTTGTTATCCATACCTTAGTGCTTCAACAGGTGATAATTTGGCTGCTTTTAATGCAGGATATATGCCAAAACATATTCCAACGAAAGAGGTAAATGAAATTGCAATTATAACAGATAAAATCGAGAGTGAAAACGGAAGTTCGCTAACAATCCTCGAAGCTAAAAAGGGTAGAAGAATCCCTATAATAAAACCTAACAAACCGCCTAACCAACACTGAAGTAAGGCTTCAAGCAAGAACTGTAATAAAATATGAGTTCGTTGAGCCCCCAATGCTTTTCTAATTCCTATTTCCCGCATTCTTTCCGCAACAGTTATAAGCATTACATTCATAACTCCGAGTCCACCAACAAATAATGAGAGTGCAGCAATTGCTATGATTGCACTCCATAACGCTGTAGTGGATTTCTTATATGCATCTAAAAGTTGATCTTGCGAGTTTAATGCAAAGTTATCTGGTTTACTCGGTTTAACTCCTCTTAAACCTCTGAGGAGTGTTCTAATTTCCTCTCGCAGTTCATCGATTTGGTCAGCTTTTTTGGCGGCAACTAAAATTTTCAACCGTCTTCGACCTCCGTAATGTGATATGAACGAGTTGTATGGAATATAAATATCATCATCAGCGGTATTCATACTTATAGATCTTCCCTGATGTGACATTACACCGACGATTTTGTATGATGTTCCTGCAATACGAATCCATTTTCCAAGTGGTTCTTCATAATCGAACAGAGTTTTTGCAACTTCGGAGCCGATAACACATACGGGCTTACCTTTTTTGCCTTCGCCATAGGAAAAAAACCTTCCATCAGTTAAATCGAAATGCATCATCTGGGGATATTCCCACGATGTACCGATAAGGTCGACATCTAAAGAATTATTTTTCCAAAAGGTTTTCCGAGTGATTCGCACAAATGGAGCAACCATTTCAGCCGAATTTAAATTATGCAAAGCCACCAATTCTTTTTGTGTTAACGGGGGATTCTTGCGGATTCTAGACCAATCCTGACCACCTCCAGTCCAGGATCTAAATCGCTCTACATATAGGACCTTCGAGCCCAAACTGGCAAAACTTTCAGCAACTTGTTTGTCAAGTCCACTAATAATAGATACAATTGCGATAATAGTGGCTACACCTATAGTTATGCTTAAAAAAGTCAGTGCTGAACGGAGTTTATGTGTCCACAGCGAATTCAACGAGCTTATAAAGGATTCATAGATTATTTGAATGAATGATATTTTCATAACTATTTTTTAGAAATCGAAATTTTTTCAACAACTGAAGATAATACAGGGAATAATATGACAAACAAAACAGTATTTGAAACTAAGTGAATTACAGTGAATCCCAAACCTGCAATAATATATGCTATAAATGTCTGCCGTGTAGGAAAAGCAAAGAACCCAGAAGCATTGGTAATAATATCAAAGAAAAGTGTACCAACAAAACCTACAAAGGCTGCATATATTGGTTTTCGCAAACCTTTGCTAAATGTTGCACCAAGAAGACCGAGAAAGCTCCCACCAATTATCTGTGCTACAAGCAATGGAGGAGGTGCCATACCATACGGTGATAAAAACGAATACAATCCGAATATTAATGCACCATCGATAATACCCCACTTCATTCCAAGCATGAAACCAGCTAAGACTGCTGTGAAACTAACTAGTTCGACATTGGGTATCCAAGCCAATACATATCCTAGACCCACGCCTAAAGCAACCAGAATTGCACTATATGAAAGAGCTTTAATTCTACTTTTCATGTTTAACCTTTGCTTATCGTGAAGTGATGTATAAAACTTTAAAAGAAAAATAAAATGTCAAGACAATTCAGTACTTACTAAAGATTTCTTAAAACGTGAAACTGCAAAATGAGCCTGTCTTGTAGGCTCAGGTATTCTATATTTGTCTACACATGAGATTGCAAGCTTTAAAGAAGCATCTAATCCAATTAGATGCCCGGGACTTATGAAGACTGGTTTTACGCCATTTCGTGTCCTAAGAACATAACCAATCTTTTTTTCCTTAAATATTAAGGATGAATATGAACCACGTTTGAAAGCTGGTTCCTCATATTTACCAACTAATCTACTTTTTGCACAACCTATTGTTGGAATCCCCAGAAATAATCCCACATGACTCGCGATTCCAAGACCACGAGGATGCGCAATTCCCTGACCATCTAACATGACAAGATCCGGCTTGAGTTGAAGCTTTTCGAATAGATCGATGATTAAAGGCGCTTCTCTAAAACTAAGAAATCCTGGAACATATGGAAGTTTTACATCTTGAACTCCTGTAATTGTATCGAGCAATCTAAGAGAAGGATATTCAAGCAAGACAATTGCTGCGAAAGCTTGTTCATTTTTACTAAACGCAAGGTCAGCACCCGCAATAATATGAATGTCTTTCGGTTCACCAGAAATTATAAGTGTTTTCGCAATTTTTAGCTGCACTTCTTTGGCTTGTTGAAATGAAGATATGTCCCAGCTATGAATTCTATTAATTTTCATCTTCTAATCTCATTCTAATCTCAGCTTTGTTAATATATCCTTTTGTGCAAGATCGACGTGGGTTCCTCGCCAATATACTTTTTTACAGGATTTGCATTGCCAGAATTTATCATGTGTTAGAAAAGTATATTTGGGAACTAAAAACTCGATGGAATTCTTCTCGACTTCATGTATTCTGCCATTACACTTAGGGCATTGTGTGAGTTTGAGTTTTGGTTCGATATTGAATTCCAAGACAATTTCTCGGAGTTTGTCCCATAATATCTCAGATTGCACAAGATATGCAAATTTTCCGGCTTTGGCAGCGAAATCAATATCCCTGGTTAAAATTGTTCTCCCTTCAATAACTGCTCTATAGAGAATATCGTCATCCTCAGATTGGGTGTATTCGGTATCATAACCAAATAACCTAAGCCAGCGTGCAATTCGACCGAGCATTGTATCAACCAAAAATTTCATTTTCTTTAGAACGGATACATAAGCGAGATATGCCATTTAGCTGTTTGTTCGGGGTCAAGATGGGTTAGAATGAATCCTCTCTCAAGTCTTATCGGACCAACTGGAGTCATATACGCCAAACCAATACCCATACTAGCACGGATATCTGTTGGATTTATGTCTTTCCATTCAAGCCACACTTGACCAAAATCTACAAAGAAATTTCCCCATATATTAGAAATAATCGGATATCTTACTTCAAAATTCAAAAGAAAAAGAATTTGCCCACCGATAACAGAACTGTTTTCCTTTGGAGCAATGGAAAGTGCGTCAAACCCTCTTACAGAATTTGCACCACCTGTTACATACTTATTCGGTGTACTTATATTAAGTTTCTGGGTGGTTCTACCGATTATTCCAACTCGGATTCTGTTTGCATAGGTGAGGTTATACAAAGGTTTAATATAATTAGATAATGAAGCATCGATTTTTAAATAATCCTCATCGCCACCAAGGAAACCTCCAACGAAATCAACACTTGTTCTGAAATAAATACCATTTGTTGGTACAATTGGATTATCTCGCGTATCGGTTTGAAATGTGTAGTTAATTTTTCTTGAAATAGATATACCCTGGTCTTCCCTTATTTGTTCAGCCTGATCCTCGGAGACACCGAAAATATCAACGACTTCATAACTTAACCCACCGCTATGAATTTTGTTCCCATTATACAAATAAGAGTTAAGATTTACACCATATCTTCGAGTAGAAAATCCCAGATCGACATTTTTTGCTTCTGGTTCAAAGAAGATTACAAAATTAGTAGGAATTCTTTTATTGAATGTCCAAGGTCTGTATGTTGACAATTCATATCTATGAGAAAGAATTTGCCATCTTGAAACAACTTCGCTTAGGACTAATCCTTTAATAGATAAAGCATTACCACTTCTAAAAACATTTCTATTGCTCCATTCTGCACCAGCTTTAACTGTAAAGTCATAATTTTTATCCGCTCCAAAATCCATTGAAAAACCATATCCTCCGGTTTTTCGCTCTATGACTTTTAGTTCAAGGTTTACTGTATCTGGTTGACCTGTTGTATCCACGAGATCTAAGGTAACTATTTTAAATAAACCAGTTTGATACAAATTCTCCATGCTTTTTTGGATAGAAGTGGACGAATAAGGATTACCTTTGACAATAGTTAGTTCCCTCAGTAAAAGTGATTTTTTTGTTTTGAGAAGACCTTTATAAGTGATATTACCGAATTATGTCTTTTTGCCTTTATTAATGTCTATTGTAATGTTTATCGAACTATCTTGTTTTGCGTATTTTGTGATAACTAAACTGTATGGATAACCTTTATCTTCAACGAACCTCCTCAATTCGATACTTTTAGCATCTAAATCGAATGGTGAAAAACGGTGGTCAATATTCATATCAATTTTTTTGAGTATTTTTGAACTATCTATTCCTTTAGGAACATTAAGAGAAATTTCCGAAATTTTGTAAAGAATGCCTTCACTAATCATATATTTAATCATTATATAATCTGAATCCGATTTATTGTATGCAAATATTGCTTCCACGCTAACATCCAAAAAACCCTTATCTACAAAAAGCGCTCTCATTGTTTTAAGATCATCCTTAACAGAATTTATTTCAAATTTTGGAAGTATTGTTAGCAATCGTTGAATCCAAGTAGGATTTTTTAATATTATTGAATTATTTAAGTTCCAGTCGCTGATCGAGTTATTACCATCAAAGGAAACTTGATAGACTCGCTGATCTGACAAGCTAATTGAGAAAATCAATACAATTAATAGCAACGGAATTAAATTACTTCTTAGAATTACTATTATTGTAAAAGCTTTTTTTAGATAATTGGACATTTATTTTTTTGCTAAATAATAAAATAAGTATGTCAATACTTCTTATTAATAAGTATCTTTACTAAAAAGTGACTGTATAATTTACATATTATAAATAA
>JAUXEQ010000106.1 GCA_030620455.1 bacterium
CTGACCTTTCACTACGCACAAGGTCTGTCCCCCTTTTTTAATGGGGACAAATTCACGGAGCATAGCGAAGTGAATTAGGGGGTTATCTATACAATCGGTATCGGGTGAGGGGATGAAATCAAAGTCGGAATCGGGTGAGGGAGTGAGAAAAATCAATCTATTAGCCAACAACGCTGGGTTCTATAATGAGTTTATCCATCTTGAATCTCTCAATAAATAGAGGGGAAATATCAAGATCAGGTTTCACACCAGCAATAATTTGAGCTGTAACTCGTGCAGTCATGGGTGCTAACATGAATCCATGCCCAGAGAATCCCACAGCCATGAAAAACCCGGGTTGTTCGGGGTGCTCGCCCAAAATAGGTGCGGCATCCGGTGTTTTTACATACGAACCAGCCCATTGTCTCACAATCCTTACGTCCCTCATGAAAGGCAATATTTCGAGAAGGATATGCGTTATGTGTTCCAAAAACTGCCAGCTGCTTTTAATGTTATGTGAGGATTCTTCAATCTCACTAATCCCAAGAATAAACGACCCATGAGGAACCTGCTGTACATATATGCCGGTCTGGAACGAAATTACCATAGTTTCGAAAACTGGTGCAAGCGGCTCGGTAATTAATATTTGGTGTCGATCCGGCTTTGTTGGAATTTCGAGGTTAAGCATTTGTGCAACCTCAGCGGACCATGGTCCCGCAGCGTTGAGTATTACTTGTGTCGATATATCACCTCTATCGGTCTTGACGCTGACAATTTTTTCGCCAGATTTCTCGATTCCTATAACCTCGGTGTTCCTGTAAAATTTAACCCCAAGCCTTTCCGCGCCACGTTGATATGCAAAATTTGTTAGAAACGGATTAGCATGACCATCCGTAGGACAATAAGTCGCTGAAACAAAAGCATCTGTATTGATTGGTGGACAGATCTCGACAGATTCCTCTTTGCTGACAAATCGTGACGGAATACCAAGCCTGTTTTGAAGAGCAATATTTTTTCTAAATTGATTAACCTGAATCTCGTCATGTGCCAGAACTAAATAGCCACCTTGGCGAAACTCGATGTCCATCATAAGCTCATCCGTTAGAGTTTCAAAAATCTCAACGGACTTTTTCGCAAGTATTGCGTTAAACTCGAGACCCCACTGCTGACGGACACCTGCTCCACATCTACCTGTCGAGCCGGAAGATACGTAGCTTTTTTCGAGTACGACAATATTTTTAATTCCCAATTTAGCCAATTCATAGGCAGTAGCAGAACCGATAATACCTGCACCTATTATAACTATATCTGCAGTTCTGACCATTGGATTTGTCCATTCTCGACGAGGAAATAAAAATCCGTATATAAAGATTCAAGATTCAATATTATTTAATGAAATTATTACTAATCCTTGAAAACCCGTTTGAAAATTAGGTCAACATAACGAATATAGACATCGAGGTCAAATAATGCCCTAAGTTCCTCTAAGGATATGTACCTTCTTATCTCACCATCTTTGATAACCTGTTCGAAGAAATCCTGTTTTTTCTCCCAGCTCGATATAACTCTACCTTGGACAAGCATATGCGCCTTTTGTCTTGGAAGACCTGCCCTAATTAGTCGCAGCATAAGCCTTTGGCTGAAAATGTAACCCTTGGTTAGCATGATGTTTTCCATAGCTCTATCAGTGTTGACATTAAGTCCCGAAAGAATGAAATTCAGCTTGTATAACATGTAATCCAGCAGAATCGTTGCATCTGGTATTATAACCCGTTCTACCGATGAGTGTGAAATATCGCGTTCATGCCACAGAGCAATATTTTCCATAGCTGGAACTACATACGACCTAAGCAATCGAGCAAGACCTGTAAGCTGCTCGCATTTAACCGGATTGCGCTTATGTGGCATCGCTGATGATCCCAATTGGCTTTTTGCGAATGGCTCCTCAAATTCTCCTATTTCCGTTCTCTGAAGGTTCCTTATTTCCGTTGCTATTTTTTCTATGCTTGATCCTAAAAGACTGAGCGTTGAGATGAAATATGCGTGTCTATCTCTGTGGACAATTTGTGATGGCACCGATTCGCGTTTAAGTCCCAGAATTTCCAGCGTTAGCTCTTCGGTCTCAGGTTCTATATTTGCGTAGTTCCCAACAGCACCCGATATAGAACCCACTAACACTTGCTCTAGTGCGTTCTCAATTCTGTCTTTGTGGCGAGTCAACTCATCGAACCATACAGCGAATTTGAGTCCTATCGTTGTAGGTTCGGCATGAATGCCATGTGTTCTTCCGATGATAGGAGTATATCTATAATTCTTCGCCAACTCTTTAATCGTAGATCTAACAGTTTCAAAATCCACCATAACAATATTCATAGCTTCTCGGATTTGTAATGCCAGAGCGGTATCCATTATATCTGAGGATGTAAGACCGTAATGAAGCCATCTTGAAGGCTCATCACCTATTTTGTCTTGAATAACTTTCAGAAACGCAATAAGTTCGTGATGAGTTTCCTCCTCAGCTTTGCGTATCTCTTTCAATTTAAACGATGCATTTTTCTTAATTGTCTCCGCAATTTCGGGTTCAATGTTACCTAATTCTGCTTGAGCTTTACACACTGCAATCTCAACATCTAACCATTTTTTATAACGGTTTTCCTCAGACCAAACTTTCTTAATGTGATAACGAGAATAACGATTAATCATTGCCCCTCCTTTTGCAGCTATTGAGACAAAATATTCCCATTTCCCACAGGCTCAACTTAAATATGCACGGATAAGAAATTATCTCATTTTTTTTCGATTTATTATAAATTAGCATCGATTAGACAAATTTATTTACCGAGACTCAGAACTAAGGAATTTAAAAGGGTTAAGCTAAATTTGGAAACTGTTTTCTAAAAAATTTTAGTTGAAGAGGGTATATTTACATTTTTGAATATCAACTATAAACCGAATGAAAAAAAAATACCGAGGAACTTTACATTAGTTTTAGTTTTGCATATCGCGCAACAAGTTTCTTAACTCCAACCTTAGGAAAGTCGACTGTTACAACTGTATCTCCTCCTTTCCCTCGCACATCGATGATTTTCCCCTTGCCAAAAAAAGGATGAAATACCATTTTGTTTGGTTTATATGCAATTTTAGGTACTGTATCATCATAAGTCCGCGTAATTTTAATTCCCCTCGATTTTGCGAAATCGTATCCGAATGTAATAGAACTTTCAGGAGCAAGGTCTATAAATTGAATTGCATCTTTAGATAGTTCATCGACAAATAATGACTTGCCAAGCTCCTCGACCGTGCCGAATCTTGCTCTCTGTTTTGCATACGACACGAATGCATTATGTTTTGCTCTGGTCAGTGCTACATAGAACAGTCTTCGCTCCTCCTCCAACTGATCATCTTCTTTCAATGCTCTTATCAGTGGGAAAATACCCAACTCCAAACCCACAACGAAAACTGTCTCAAATTCTAATCCCTTAGCAGCATGAACAGTCATAAGGTTAACCACATCATCTCCTCGGTGCCAGCGATCTATATCGGTCATTAATGTTATCGAGTTTAAAAAATTTAGGACAGTAGGTTCGTCATTCATGTTTTCAAATTCCTGTGCTGCGGTAATTAACTGCCCCAAGTTTTCCATTCGAGTGCGTGATTGGATCGAATCATCCTCGCGAATCATTCTCAGATATCCTGTCTCCTCCAATAGCTCCTGTATTAGCTCAGATGGTTTTACGTCGTTTATGTTTACTTTAAATTTTTCTATCATTTCCACAAACTTGCTCAACGCTTGAATTCTTTTTAACCGCAATGGAAGCTGTTTGTCATTAGAAATAACTTTATACATCGATTTATTAGCAGATTTAGCGAGGTTCTCTATTTTCTCCATTGTATTTAGACCAATTCCACGACGAGGATTGTTTATTATGCGCTTAAGTGCAAGGTCATCATCCGGATTTATTAGCAGTCGAACGTAGGCTATTATATCCTTAATCTCTGCTCTTTCATAGAATCCCACTCCTCCTACAACAATATACGGAATGTCCCTCGAGCGAAATTCCTGCTCAAAAAGCCGCGAGAGAGCATTAATTCTATATAGCACCGCAATATCCCCCGCCTTTTCGCCGTTTTTAATCCGTTCACTAATTTGTTCAACAACGTAATTTGCCTCAGATAAATCGTTAGCGAATTTCACGAGCATAACTTTTTCGCCCTTAAGCGCATTGGTAAAAAGTTTTTTCTTGTGTCGCATTCGATTATAGCTAATTAGTTCCCCAGCAGCTTTTAAAATGTTCCCAGTAGAGCGATAGTTTTCCTCGAGCTTAATAATTTTTACATTTTGATAATATTCCGGGAAATCGAGTATATTTCGCAACTGTGCTCCACGCCACGAATAGATCGACTGATCATCGTCGCCAACAACAGTTATATTTTGGTGTGTAATTGTCAGTTCTCTCAGAAACGCAAATTGGGCTTCATTCGTGTCCTGGAACTCATCTACTAATATATAGTTGAATCGATTCGCATATTTCTCCCGAGCAGTTTTGGACTTTCGGAATATTTGCACAACTAATGAGATCATATCGTCGAAGTCCACTGCTTTCGCTCTTCTGAGAAGTTCAACATAGCGATCGTATATTTTTGAGAGCGTTTTTTCTCCTGGATTCGATACGAGGTTTACGAAATCTTCAGGGAAAATCAGCCTTCGTTTTAGAGAACTTATCCCGTTGTGAACTTTTTTTGGGTCTATAGTTTTGGGATTCAAATCGAAATCGCAAATGATAGCTTTCACAAGCTGAATAGAATCGCTTTGATCGTATACTATATAGTCCGGTGGTATATCGATTACTTCACCAACACTGCGAAGGATTTTTCCACATAAAGAGTGAAATGTTCCCACCCAGGAATTCTTCATATCCATCTTCAGAAGTTGCTGCACTCGGTCAACCATCTCTCTTGCAGCTTTATTTGTGAAAGTAACTGCGAGAATAGAAAACGGATCCACGCCCAATTTATGGACCATATAAGCAATTTTGTACGTTAACATGCGTGTTTTACCGGAACCTGCACCTGCCAAAACTAAAACTGGTCCCTCGGTGGCGACAACTCCAGCATATTGTTGCGGATTTAACTCTCTTAAGAAATCTATCATAGGAATAAAAATAAAAACAAGCCCTGTAATTCAAAGTAATGTTTTATTTTACACATAATCTGTGATTTGCACGATTAAATAATAATCTCTAATTTTTATAGCTCTCTTTATTAGATATCCCCTCTATCGAAACAAAACTTCTTCTTAATAGCGTACTCTGTTCCTACAAAAAACTTTTTCTTTGAAACCCTCTCTATCCCCCAGCCCCTTTCTCCCCAAAGAGAAAAGGGAGTTTTTAGCGATGCGCTTTCTGTTCCCTCTCCTTAGGGAGAGGGTGAGGGAACAAATAATGAAATATTGCTAACCAAATACGGGACAGATTACCCTTATTTGGGGAAAAACGGTATAAAAAATTGCGTATATGTAACTAAATGTTACATTAGTCTCGGAAAATACAAAAATATCTGCTAAAAAGGCGGTATTTATGGAGAAATTTAGAAAAAAATATTCAAAAGAAGACAAAGCGGAAGCCCTTAAATGGCTGGATAGAAACTTGTTAAATGAGAAGCCCGATTATAAAACAGGTTCAAAAAAACTTGGTATAAGTGTAGATACTTTAAA